>JAICHQ010000018.1 GCA_025924815.1 Nocardioides sp. | reverse complement strand
GCGAGCACCGGGGCCGAGAAAGCGACATCACTGACTGCACCCGGAGAAGACCTGGTTCGACGCTCGAGGACGCGGGTTCGATTCCCGCCAGCTCCACCAACCCCCGTGCGGCTCCAACGCCCCGCAGGCGCTCACTCACGTCCAGCGCCCGGTCTGGGGCGCTGGACCTCCCCTACTTTCCACAAGATGGATTTGTGTAAAGTAGGGGGCATGACCTACGTGATCGGACAACCGTGTGTC
Organism: Nocardioides sp.; assembly: GCA_025924815.1. GTDB lineage: Bacteria > Actinomycetota > Actinomycetes > Propionibacteriales > Nocardioidaceae > Nocardioides. The sequence goes on along the minus strand of JAICHQ010000018.1, from coordinate 41,275 downwards.
GACGTCCTCGACCGCGCCTGCGTGGACGAGTGCCCCGTCGACTGCATCTACGAAGGCAAGCGCAGCCTCTACATCCACCCCGACGAGTGCGTCGACTGCGGCGCCTGTGAGCCGGTGTGCCCGGTGGAGGCGATCTACTACGAGGACGACCTGCCGGAGTCGCTGCAGCCCTACCTCGCCGACAACGACGCGTTCTTCAGCGAGACCCTGGCCGGCCGCGACGCGCCCCTCGGATCGCCCGGGGGAGCGGCCAAGCTGAGCCCGATCGGCGTGGACACCCCCATGGTGGCCGGGCTTCCCGCCGACATCAATGCCTAGCGACTCGTCGACGTCTGCGAGATCCACCCCGGCCCCGAGGGGCCGGCGCCCCGACGTGCTCGCCGTGCTCCGGGCCGCTCCCGGCCCGTTGGGCGTCGCGCAGATCGCCGAGTCGCTCGGGGTGCATGCCAACACCGTGCGCTTCCACCTGGACACCCTGCTCGAGGCTGGTCGGGTCGAGCAGGTCGAGCCCGACCGGTCCCGTCCAGGGCGCCCCGCGGCCCTCTTCCGGGTCGTGCGCGGGATGGATCCGGGAGGGCCGCGCCGGTTCCGGATGCTCGCCGAGATCCTGACCCGGAGCCTGGCCTCCGGCCCGGCGCCCGTACGCCGTGCCCTCGAGGCGGGTCGCGACTGGGGCCGGCAGCTGCCCGGGCCGGACGCTGGGCAGAAGCCGGTAGCCCATCTGATCGCCCACCTGGACGACCTCGGCTTCGCCCCCGAGCCGGACCCGGACGACCCGAGCCGGATCGGGCTGCGACACTGCCCGTTCCTGGAGCTGGCGGAGACCCATCAGGCGGTGGTCTGCCCGATCCACCTGGGGCTCATGCGAGGCGTCCTGGAGTCAGCCGGCGCCTCCGTCGCCGTGGACGACCTGGCACCGTTCGTCGAGCCCGACCTGTGCGTGGCACACCTGAGCTCGGTGTCATGACGCCCTGGGGGAGGCTTCGGCGCCTGGACGCTCGGTCCCACGGTGCGCTCGATGTTCGGACCCGACTTCGAGCCCGCGCCGAAGGATCCCGCGAGCGTCGAGAACGCGATCATGACCCGCATGATCGACATGACCCGCATGATCGATGGCGGCCAGGGTTAGGCCCTTCGGAGGTGGCCGGAAGCCCTCTGGTGGCCGCAAGACACTTGATGGGCGTTGACTTCACTCCCGGTGAGAACGAGACGGCCATCGAGGAAACCGCGCCGCCGCGCTGGCGATGTCCGAGGGACCCGAGGCCGGCCTGACGCTGCTGGACGAGGTGGCGGCGCGTCAGCCCGTCCACCCACGCCTGCTGGCGGTGCCCAACTGTTGGGACGGGTCAGGCGCCATGACGAGTCCCGAAACCTCTATCGCCACGCCGCCGGACTCGCCACGAATCGTCTCGAACGCGACCGGCTGCTTGCGTTCGCCGCGGGGCCCACTGTGACCCATGAGTGGTGAGTGTGTGCCGCTCGCAATCCCGCGGGGGGTCGGCGCACGCCGCCGTCCTGGATCGCGGCGTCAACCTGGAGGCCGCTCGGTGGCCTCACGCCAGCACGAAGTACCTCAGGGCGATGTAGGGCACGCACAGCGCGATCGTGACGCCCGCGACGACCAGTCCGTACCTGGTGAACTCCCAGAAAGAGATGGGGTGGCCGTTCCGTTTGGCGATGCCGGTGATCACGACGTTCGCGCTGGCCCCGATGGCGGTGGCGTTGCCGCCGAGGTCGGCTCCCAGAGCCAGCGACCACCACAGTGACTGATGGTGCGGCGCCTGCCCGGTCGCCGGACCCACGAGGTCGTGGACGAGCGGCGCCATGGTCGCCACGTACGGGATGTTGTCGACGATGCCGGAGGCCACTCCGGAGCCGATCAGCAGCCCCTGTGACGCCAGCCCGTAGTGGTCGCCGACCCGGGCCGTGACGGTGTTCGCGAGATCGCCGATGACCCCTTCGTGCACCAGAGCGCCGACCATGACGAACAGGCCGGCGAAGAAGAGCAATGTTTCCCACTCGATCTCATCGAGGTAGACCCGGTGCTCGACGTTGGAGACCAGGATCGATGCTCCGGCGCCCAGCAGGGCGACGACCGAGGGCTCGAGGCCGGTGAGCGGATGGGACAGGAAGCCGGCCAGGACGGCGGCGAGGACGAGTCCCAGCCGGCGGAGCAGGGCTTGGTCGGTGATCGTCTCGCGTGGGGTGAGCGCCATCACGGCCCGTGCCCGGACCGGGTCGTAGCTCAAGTGCCGGCCCCACAGGAGCCAGCTCAGGCCGATGAACGCGGCGAGGAGCACCAGGACGATCGGTGCGAGATGGAGCAGGAAGTCGTTGAAGGTCAGCCCGGAGCGGCTGGCGATGATGATGTTCGGGGGATCCCCGATCAGGGTGGCCGTGCCGCCGATGTTGCTGGCCATGGCCTCGGCGATCAGGAACGGGATCGGGACCAGCGCCAGCCGCTCGCACAGGAGCAGGGTGACCGGGGCGATCAAGAGGACGGTGGTCACGTTGTCGAGCAAGGCCGAGGCGGCGGCGGTGATCAGGATGAGGAGCACCATCATGCGGAACGGCCGCGCCCGCGCTCGCTGGGCGGACCAGATGGCGAGGAACTCGAAGATCCCGGTCTGACGCAGGAGACCGACGATCACCATCATCCCGAACAGCAGGAAGATGACGTTCCAGTCGATCCCGGTGGCCTCGGAGAAGAAGATGTCATGGGCGCGGGCCGCGCCGATCACCACCATCAGCGCCGCTCCGACGAGGGCGACAGCGGCGCGGCTGAACTTCTCGAGGGCGATGAAGACGTAGACGACCGCGAAGACGACCAGCGCGATCGTCGCGGTCACACCCACGAACGACTCACTCCGACTCGGAGTCGCGGTATAGGTCCCGCTCCAAGCGGCTGCGGACCAGGTCGCTGCCCTGCCCGGCGGCGGTCGCGATCGCGGCGAGCACCCGGCTCATCGTGACCACCCCGCGATAGACACCATCCCGATCCACGACGAGCACCAGTGGCAGATGCCCACCGTCCATGACGCTGGCGACCTCGATCAGGGTGTCCTCCGGAAGGACCGAGGGCGGCTTGCTGGCGGTCAGCCTCTTGGTCTCCAGCAGCTCACCCAGCGTGGCACGGTTGAGCGCGCCGCACAGCTCGTCTGCGCCGTGCTCGTCGTAGGCGTGCGCCAGCCGGGGGTCGTCGCGGACGTACTCGGGGAGCACCAGGCCCAGGATCTGGCTGCCGGGGATGACCGCCAGCGGCATGCCGGCATCGTCGGCCACGACCAGTCCGGAGAGCCGGTACTCGGCGATGACTCGCGCCGCCTCGGCGCCCGTGGTCTCACGAAGCACCGTCGGCACCTGTTCGACCAACGTCTCCGCGAGCACTTCGCAAGCCTGTCACACGCCGGCCCTACGGTGAGCCCATGGCCGACGCGTGTGTGTTCTGCTCGATCGTCTCCGGAGAGGTCGCAGCCGAGGTCGTCCTCGACGAGCCGGACCTGGTCGCGTTCCTCGACGCCCGGCCGGTGTTCAAGGGTCACACCCTGCTGGTGCCACGCGAGCACGTGGTGACGCTGCCCGACCTCCCCGCCCGGCTGCGCGACCCCTTCCTCGAGGCCGGCCAGCGGCTGGCGCGGGCGATGGTCGACGGGCTCGGCGCGCAGGGCAGCTTCGTGGCGATCAACAACGTGGTCAGCCAGTCGGTCGCCCACCTGCACCTGCACGTCGTGCCCCGCACGAAGGGTGACGGGCTGCGTGGCTTCTTCTGGCCGCGCACCCGGTACGACGACGGCGAGGCGACGGCGTACGCCGCGCGGCTGGCCGCGGCGCTCGCCGAGCTGTCGGTGAAGGTCGACACCTGACACGTGGTTCGACACCGAACCCGGCTCATCTCGACCGGCGTCGGTCGGCCTTCGGGCGGCCTCTACAGTGGCGGGTGACCGAGACTCACCGCGCGGTCACCCCGCCGTCTTCCATCCCTACGAGGAGCAGCACATGGGTCGCTTCGACGGGCGGGTCGCCGTCGTCACCGGAGGTGCACGCGGGATCGGCCGCGGCATCGCCTCCCGCTTCGCCGACGAAGGCGCCTCGGTCGCGATCCTCGACCTCGACGAGGCCCAGGCCGCCGAGGCCGCGGGCCAGCTGGCCTCGAGCGACTCGGCCGACGGCACGCAGCGCCACGTGGGCATCGGCTGCGACGTCAGCGAGACCGCCTCGGTCCAGGCCGCCGTCGACCGCGTCGTCGCCGAGCTAGGTGCGCTGCACATCCTGGTCAACAACGCCGGCGTCACCCGCGACAACCTGCTGTTCAAGATGAGCGACGACGACTGGGACATGGTGATCGGGGTGCACCTGCGCGGCGCCTTCCTGATGACGCGGGCTGCCCAGAAGCACTTCGTCGAGCAGAAGTACGGCAAGGTCGTGTGCCTGTCCAGCGTCTCCGCGCTGGGCAACCGCGGCCAGGCCAACTACGCCGCCGCGAAGATGGGCATCCAGGGGTTCGTGCGCACCCTCGGCATCGAGCTCGGCCCGTTCGGCGTCACGGCCAACGCGATCGCGCCAGGGTTCATCGCCACCGACATGACCGACGCCACGGCAGCCCGGATCGGCATGCCGGTCGAGGAGTTCCGCCAAGCCGCCGCCGACCGCAACCCGGTCCGCCGGGTGGGCTATCCCGACGACATCGCGGCAGCCGCGGCGTTCCTGTGCAGCGACGAGGCGTCGTACATCACCGGTCAGACGCTGTACGTCGACGGAGGCGCCAAGCTTGTCTCCTGAGTATGTCCACCGCACCGGCCCACCCCCCGGATACAAGCCGGTGCACCTCGTCGTCGGCGTCGTGCTGCTCGTCGTGTGGTTCGCAGTCCTCGGCTTCGTGATGACCCATGGCCGCGGCGAGGCGTCGTCGGTCGACGTGTACTCCGAGCTGCCGACCGGCTTCAACGCCGCCCTCGCGGCCGAGGGCGTGAGCTATCAGGGCCTGTCCCCTGTCGACGCCACCACCGAGCAGCAGGTCCTGACGCACCTGCCCGAGCTCGGCAACGACAACGGCGGGAAGCCGCTGGTCTTCCGGACCTCGTTCACAGCCGCTCACGGCCAGGGTCAGCCCGGCACGGCCACGCCGGCACTGATGGTCGTGGTCCCCGACCCGCAGGGCTCGGACGTCCACGTCGACTTCGTCGACCCCACGACGTACGCGCAGCTCCGGTCGGTCGACTACAGCGGCGCCGTCTCGTCGGCGACCCCCTGACGTGACCCGCCTCACAGCCTCGGCGTGCCCTTCACGTTCCGTGTGGCCGCATCGTCCACACTGGTCCGGATCGAGAGTCGAGACATCCCCCATGGAGTTCGTGTGCGCCGCCTTGCCCTGTCCCTGACCGCCCTGACCGCCACCGGTCTTCTGCTCACCGCATGTGGCGGGTCGTCGAGCTCCAGCCCGGCTGCCGACAACAGTCCGCAGGCGGTGGAGAGCGGCCAGTCGGTCCCGCAGTTCTGGCCTCTCACCGGGCTCAAGGTCCCCGCCGACAAGACCGCGGAGCTCGACCGCCCGGTGCTCGTGGCCAAGATGGACAACACCTTCTCCAGCCAGCCACAGGTCGGACTCTCCAAGGCCGACATGGTGGTCGAGGAGCTGGTCGAGGGCGGTCTGACCCGGCTCGCGGCGTTCTACTACTCCGAGATCCCGAGCAACGTCGGCCCGATCCGCTCGATGCGCGCCAGCGACATCGACGTGGTGTCCCCGATACACGCCTCGATGGTGACCAGCGGCGCCGCCTTCCGGACCATCGCCCGGATCAAGGACGCCCACATCCCGTTCTACGGCGAGGGATCACCGGGGATGTACCGCTCCTCGGACCGCGCCGCGCCGTACAACCTGTTCGTCCACCTCAACGAGATCGCGAAGGCTGCGAAGGCCAAGCCCGCGACGCCGCCCGACTACCTGACGTGGGGCAGCGAGAAGGACCTGCCCCCGGGCATCAAGGTCACCACCATCAACGCGCAGTTCTCCGGCGGGCACACCACCGAGTGGAAGTTCGAGAACGGCAGCTACCACAACCTGAACAGCAACGCTCCGGCCGGCGACCAGTTCCCGGCCACCAACGTGCTCGTGCTGCGCGTGCGCGAGGGTGACGCGGGCTACCTCGACCCCGCGGGCAACCACGTGCCCGAGACGCTGCTGACCGGCAAGGGCAACGCGCTCCTGTTCCACAACGGCCGGATGATCGCCGCCAACTGGAAGAAGGGCAACGCCGCGACCTCGCGAATCACCCTGACCACTAAGAAGGGTCAGCGGCTCCGGGTCCCGGCCGGCCACACCTGGGTCGAGCTGGTGCCGGTCGACGGCGGCAACGTCGTGTTCAAGAAGTAGCGACGTCGAGCAGCTGCGTGCCCTGCTCGGAGAGGCTGCGCAGCCCCGACAGGATGAACCCGATGGCGAGCTCGACCCGGTCGGCCTCGGTGTCGGCGTCCTCCGACGTCGACACGGTCGTCCCCGCTGACGACATGGCACCGAAGAAGATCCGGGCGAAGGTGTGCTCCAGCGCGTCGTCGGCCTCCCAGGCGCCCGCGCCCAGCACCGCACGCACGATGTCGAGCACGTAGGCGAACGTCGAGCGCTCCTCCTGCTCGCGGTATCGCTCGTGACCCAGCACCGACGGACCGTCCTGCACGACGATCCGGCTGTAGGACGGCTGCCGAACGACCTCGAGGAACGCCCGGAGACCGGCGTTCGCCTTCTCCCACGGGTCGCGGTGGCCCTGGAGCGCGGCCTGGATCTGCTGCGCCCCGGCGGACTCGACCTTCTCGAACACGGCCTCGAACAGCGCCTGCTTGCCCGAGTAGTGGTGGTAGAGGGCGCCCTTGGTGACCTGGGCCCCCGCGACGATCGCGTCGAGCGAGGTCGCGGCGTAGCCCTGCTCGGTGAAGAGCCGCTCGGCCACCTCGACCAGCGTGCGGCGGGTCGACGCGGAGTACTGGGCCCGGCGGCTGGTGCCGGGCACGTGTGCCGCCTGGGCCAGGCGGGCCCGCGCGCTCTTGGTCACCGGCGCAGTCTAGGGCGGGCGTACGCCGAGGAGCCGGGGCAGTGATCCCAGATCCAGAATAGTACCTAGGTATTACCTAGGGATACGTGCTACACACTGCCTCGTGCACTCCGTCCTGCCCCGCCGCGTCCTGGCCGCGTCCGCCCTCCTCGCCCTGCTGCCGCTGACGGCGTGCGGCGGCGGGGGCGGCGACACCACGATCACCGTGCTCGCGGCCTCCTCACTGACCGGGACCTTCACCGAGCTGGGACAGGCGTTCGAGGACGAGCACCCCGGCGTGACGGTGAAGTTCGCCTTCGACTCCTCGGCCACGCTGGCCCAGCAGGCCACCGAGGGGGCGCCCGCCGACGTGCTGGCCACCGCCGACACCGCCACCATGGACAGTGCCAGGTCCGTCCAGGCCGCCGCGCCGAAGGTCTTCGCCACCAACGTGCTCGTGCTGGCCATGCCGGCCGACAACCCGGGCCACGTGCACGCGTTCTCCGACCTCGACAGGTCGTCGGTGAAGTTCGTGATGTGCGTGCCCACGGCGCCGTGCGGGAAGGTGGGTCAGGCGCTGGTCGACCGGGACCACATCACCGGCACCCCGGTCAGCCAGGAGGTCGACGTGAAGTCGGTGCTGGCCAGGCTCACCGAGGGCGAGGCCGACGCCGGGCTGGTCTACACCACTGATGCGGTTGCGGCCGGAGACCAGGTGACGTCGATCCCGATCCCGGGCAGCGCGCAGCAGACCACGACGTACCGGATAGTCCCGCTGGACCAGTCCCAGCACGCCGACCTCGCCCGGGAGTTCGGCGTCCTGGTCACCGGGCCCACCGGGCAGCAGGTGCTCCGCAAGGCTGGTTTCGGCAGCCCCTAGGCTGACGCCGTGGTCGACTACCTGCGCATCGGCGAGGTCGCTGCGCGCGTGGGCGTGAGCGTCGACACGCTCCGTCGATGGGAGGCCGAGGGCCGGATCGCCTTCGACCGGCGCGGCAACCAGCGCGTGCTGCCGGCCTCCGAGCTGGCCGGGTTCTTGTCCTCGCTGGCGGGGAGCGACCGCAGTTCGAGCGCCCGCAACCGGCTGACCGGGGTCGTGGTCTCGGTCGAGCGCGACGGCGTGATGGCCAAGGTCGAGCTGGCCTGTGGCGACTACCGCGTGGTCTCGCTGATGAGCCGCGAAGCGGCCGACGACATGGAGCTGGCCCCCGGGGTCGCCGCGACCGCGGTCGTGAAGTCGACCAGCGTGATGGTCGAGGTCGAGCGAGGACATTCCGGCTGAGGCGAAGCGGGTTTGTGCCGATCTCGAGGTTCGCATACTCTGAGTACGTACTGACGGTATGTGAACCGGTGGCGTCCCGCGCCACCGGTCACGAGAGAGGAGACGTCCATGACCTGGACCACCTTCCACCGCCGCGGAGAGGTCCTCCGCGCCGTGATCGAAACCGTGGACGCACGTCGCGACGGTCGACTGCCGATGGACGTGCCCGGTGTCGCCGAGGCCTTCGGCGACGAGCTGACCCTGCTCGGCGCCCTGCAGCTGCACTGGCACACCCGACTGTCGGGCCGGCTGGAGCGCGCCCTGGCCCATGGACCCGCTGACGCCGAGGCGACCGCTGTCGCCGCCTGGTGCGCCACCTGCGACGAGCTGCCCGGCATCCGGATGGTCCTCGACCGCCACCGTGCCGCACCTCTCGACGACGCGATGGCGCGGGCCTCGGCCACGGCGGCCGCCAAGGAGCACGTCCTGCTGGCCGGCCTGTCCGGTCGCGCGGGCGCGACCACCGGGGCCACGGCTGTGGCCGGTCGCGAGCTCGAGGAGCGGGCCCGCGCGACCCGCCGTACGGCTCCGCACGCGGCCGCCTGACCGCGTCGGCGGGCCCCCGTGCAGGGCATGATGGGGCCATGGCCGAGATCCGGGCGGGGATGCTGCTGCTGGCCGCGCCCGAGCTCGTCGACCCGAACTTCGTCGACACCGTCGTCCTGCTCCTCGACGCCGACGGCGACGGCGCGATGGGGGTCGTGATCAATCGGCCGTCCCCGGTGCCCGTGATCTCGGTGCTGGCCGAGTGGGGCGACATCGTCGCCGAGCCCGAGGTGCTCTTCCGGGGCGGGCCGGTCTCTCCCGAGGGCGCCCTCGCGGTGGCCCTCCTGCGCGAGCGGCACGCCGTACCCCCGGGTCTGCGACCGGTGACCGACCGTCTCGCGATCGTCGACCTGGACGGTGAGGCCGGCGACATCGACGAGGCCGTCGACGGCGTCCGGATCTTCGCCGGGTACGCCGGCTGGGGTGCGGGTCAGCTCGAGGGCGAGATCGAGGGCGGCGACTGGTACGTCGTCCCGTCACTGCCCCCGGACGCCTTCCAGGCGGACCCCAGCGACCTGTGGCGCGAGGTGATGCGCCGGCAGCCGGGCGAGCTGGCCTGGCACGCCAACCGACCGGTCGATCCCGAGCTCAACTGACGCCCAGGACGGCTCGTCGACGTCGGTCCGCCCGGACCGCTGTCGTAGGCTGGTCCGGTGGCTCCCACCGGCTTCTCCCCCCTGACCGACCCAGTCACCGGCACCGCCGTCGACGAGCGGGTCGAGGAGCGCACGGTCCCCACCGACGAGGGCGACCACGAGCGCTTCAGCCACTACGTCGACAAGCACAAGCTCACCGAGGCGATGGTGATGGGCACGCCGGTCGTGGCGCTGTGCGGCAAGGTCTGGGTGCCGAGCCGCGCGCCGGAGAAGTTCCCGGTCTGTCCCGACTGCAAGGAGATCTGGGAGTCCTTCAGACCCGGCGGCGGAGGCGACGGAGACTCAGCGGAGTGACCTCGGGGCCCTCGTCCGACCGAGCGGCCGTCCCCCCGTCACCCGCGCTCACACCGGCCTGGCCGGAGCGCGCCGCCTGGGGCACGGCCACGTCGCTGCGCGCGTGGCAGACCGCTGCCCTGACCGACTACTTCGCGCGGTCCCCGCGCGACTTCCTGGCCGTGGCGACGCCGGGCGCCGGCAAGACCACGTTCGCCCTGTCCGCGGCGGCCGAGCTGCTCGGGCGGCGACTGGTCGACCGGATCATCGTGGTCGCCCCGACCGAGCACCTGAAGCTGCAGTGGGCCGAGGCCGCTGCCCGTGCCGGCATCCCGATCGACCCCACGTACTCCGCCGGCTCGGGCAGGACCTCGGCCGACTTCATCGGTGTGGCGGTCACCTACGCCGGTGTGGCGGTCAACCCGCTCGCGATGCGCATCCGTACCGAGCGGTACAAGACACTGGTCGTCCTCGACGAGATCCACCACGCCGGCGACGCGCTGTCGTGGGGCGAGGGCGTGCGCGAGGCGTTCCAGCCGGCGACCCGGAGGATCGCGCTCACCGGGACGCCGTTCCGCTCCGACGTGAACCCGATCCCCTTCGTCACCTACGCGCCCGGCGCCGACGGCGTGCCGCGCTCGGTGGCCGACTTCACCTACGGCTACGGGCACGCCCTGGCCGACCACGTCGTACGTCCGGTGCTGTTCCTGGCCTACTCCGGCGACCTGGCCTGGCGCACGCGTGCCGGTGACGAGATCGCCGCGCGTCTCGGCGAGCCGCTGACCAAGGACCTGACCGCGCAGGCGCTGCGCACGGCGCTCGACCCGTCGGGGCAGTGGATCCCGTCGGTGCTGACCGCGGCGGACCGCCGGCTGACCGAGGTACGCCGGCACGTGCCCGACGCGGGCGGGTTGGTGATCGCCTCCGACCAGGACGCCGCGCGTGCCTACGCCGCGATCCTGAAGAAGGTCAGCGGCGAGCAGCCGGTCGTCGTGCTGTCCGACGAGCGGTCCGGATCGAAGCGGATCGCGGGCTTCACCGAGTCCGACAAGCGCTGGATGGTCGCGGTCCGGATGGTGTCCGAGGGGGTCGACGTGCCGCGGCTGGCGGTCGGGGTGTTCGCGACCAGCACGTCCACACCGCTGTTCTTCGCCCAGGCGGTGGGCCGTTTCGTGCGTGCCCGCGGGCGCGGCGAGACCGCTTCGGTGTTCGTGCCGTCGGTGCCGACGCTGCTGGGGTACGCCGCGGACATGGAGGTCGAGCGCGACCACGTCCTCGGCCGGGTGATCGGCGACGAGGACGACATCTTCGCCGCGGAGCGGGACCTGATGGCGCAGGCCGAGGCCGATCTCGGCGCGTCCGACCAGCTGCTGGGGTCCTACGAGGCGCTCGGCTCCCAGGCACGCTTCGACCAGGTCGTCTACGACGGTGACGCGTTCGGTCATGCCGGGGAGGTGCAGGTGGGGTCGGAGGAGGAGATGGACTTCCTCGGCATCCCCGGTCTCCTCGAGCCCGAGCAGGTGCGCGAGCTGCTCCACCGCCGCCAGCGCTCACGGCGCACGACGCTGACAGGCGCGCACGCGGAGGTGCCTCGCCAGGTGTCCACCCACGAGCAGCTCGCCGTGCTGCGGCGCGAGCTGAACGGCCTCGTTGCGGCCTGGCACCACCGCACCGGCCAGGCCCACGGCCTCACGCACGCGGCCCTGCGCAAGGAGCTCGGCGGACCCGCCGCCGCGATCGCCAACGCCGAGCAGCTCCACGCCCGCATCAACCGCCTCCGCGAGTGGGCCGCCAGACCCTCACGCTGATCGCGAGGGCGACGACGGGAGATCTCTGACTATAGTCAGAGAATGACCGAGACGGACGTGCTGCGCCGGTTCAGCCGTGCATGGAGCCAGCGCATCGGCGTGCTCGAGGAGTCCTACCTCGGGCAGGGGCGCAGCCTCGGCGCCTCACGGCTGCTGTACGAGATGGGCAGCGACGGCGCCGGCGTGCTGGGGCTTCGGCGGCGGCTGGGCCTCGACTCCGGATACCTGAGCCGGCTGCTCCGCGGGCTCGAGGACGAGCGGCTGGTCGAGGTCCGGGCCGATCAGGACGACGCGCGACGCCGGGTCGTCGTACCGACCGCGAAGGGGCGACGGGCGATCCGGCGACTGGAGCAGCGGTCGGAGCTGCAGGCGGAGGCACTCGTGGCACCGCTAGGGGACTCACAGCGTCGCCGCCTGACCGAGGCGCTGGCCACGGCCGAGCGCCTGATCCGTGCGGCCACCTGCGTGATCGAGCCCGTCGAGGCTGGTTCGGAGGAGGGGCTCGGCGCCGTCGCCCAGTACGTCGCGGAGCTCGCGGTCCGCTTTCCGGACGGTTTCGAGCCGGGCGATCTCGCCGCGGAGGCGCCCGCGATGGACCCACCCGAGGGCCGGTTCCTCGTCGCGCGTGTGGACGGTGCGCTCGTGGCGTGCGGTGGGGTCCGCCGCCTCAGCCGGTCCCGTGCCGAGATCAAGCGCATGTGGGTCGACGACGCCTGGCGCGGCTGCGGGCTCGGCGTACGCATGCTCCGCGCGCTCGAGGACGCAGCGGCGGACCTCGGCTACCGCGACGTCCGCCTCGACACCAACGGGACTCTGACGGAGGCGATCGCGATGTACGACCGGGCCGGCTACCGCCGCATCGAGTGCTACAACGACAACCCCTACGCCGACGTCTGGTTCGCCAAGCGACTCTGCGTCGGTGGGACTACCGGGAGCTGACCAGTGGAAGCACCCGGTAGGGGATCTGGGTGGCCAGGGCGATCACGGTGGAGGAGCGGACGATCGCCGGGTCCTGGAGCACCAGGTCGATGACCCGCTGGAGGTCGGAGTTGGAGCGCGCGACGACCCGTGCGAAGAGGTCGCCGACGCCGGTGATCGTGTGCGCCTCGAGCACCTCGGGGATGGTGGCCAGGTGCCGCGCGACGGCGTCGTGCCCGCCGAGCTCGGCCCGGTCCTGTCGGATCTCCAGGGTCAGGAACGCCGTCACCGGGAACCCCAACGCCTCCGGGGACAGCTCGGGGCCCCAACCCGTCACCACGCCCGAGGCGAGGAGCTTGTCGAGGCGCGCCTGGACGGTGCCGCGGGCGACGCCGAGCTCGCGGGACGCCTGGAGCACGCCGATCCGTGGGTCGTCGGCGAACAGGGCGAGCAACCTGCGGTCGAGATCGTCCATGACGGCTCCTTCAGTGTGCAATCTGCTCAGCGATTCGCTGTACTGTTGCGCAGGTTGTCGCCACCCGGCAAGGTGAGGGTCATGACGACGACCCGCGAGACCCCGTCCACCGGTGGCGCTCTGACCGCTGACGAGCTCAAGGCCGACCTGACCCTCGACCAGCTCAAGCAGCTGGTCGGCCTGGTCGAGTACGACGCCAGCACCGACCCCTTCCCGGTGACCGCCCAGGACTATGTCGGCTTCGTGGTGGGCAACGCCACCCAGACCGCGCAGTTCTACCAGCTCGCGCTCGGCATGGACCTGGAGGCGTACTCCGGCCCCGAGACCGGCAACCGCGACGCCAAGTCCTACGTGCTGCGTTCGGGGAGCGCGCGCTTCGTCTTCACCGGCGGCGTCGCCCCGGACAGCGCCGTCCTCGACCACCACCGCCTGCACGGCGACGGCGTCGTCGACCTGGCCATGGAGGTGCCCGACGTCGACCGGTGCATCGCGCACGCCCGCGCACAGGGGGCGACGATCCTCGACGAGCCGCACGACGTGAGCGACGAGCACGGCACCGTCCGCACCGCCGCGATCGCGACGTACGGCGAGACCCGCCACACGCTCGTGGACCGCTCGCGCTACGACGGCCCGTTCCTGCCGGGCTACGTCGCCGCCACGACTCGGGTGACCCGGCGCGAGGGGCACCCCAAGCGGCTGTTCCAGGCCATCGACCACTGCGTGGGCAACGTCGAGCTGGGCCGGATGGACGAGTGGGTCGAGTTCTACAACCGCGTCCTCGGGTTCACCAACATGGCCGAGTTCATCGGTGACGACATCGCCACCGAGTACTCCGCGCTGATGTCCAAGGTGGTGGCCAGCGGCAACCATCGCGTGAAGTTCCCCCTCAACGAGCCGGCCATCGCGGCGAAGAAGTCGCAGATCGACGAGTACCTCGAGTTCTACGACGGCGCCGGCTGCCAGCACATCGCGTTGGCCACCAACGACATCCTGCGCACCGTGGACCTGCTCCGCGACAACGGCGTGGAGTTCCTCGAGACCCCCGACGCCTACTACGACGATCCCGAGCTGCGCGCGCGGATCGGCGAGGTGCGGGTGCCGATCGAGGAGCTGAAGAGGCGCGCGATCCTGGTCGACCGCGACGAGGACGGCTATCTCCTCCAGATCTTCACCAAGCCGATCGGCGACCGCCCGACGGTGTTCTACGAGTTCATCGAGCGCCACGGCTCACTGGGCTTCGGCAAGGGCAACTTCAAGGCCCTCTTCGAGTCCATCGAGCGCGAGCAGGAGCTCCGCGGCAACCTCTGAACCGCATGAACGCCGAGTGGGCAGGTGCCGACTCGGCGGGGTCAGCGAGCCGGGTCGTCGCGCACGACCTCGCCGCCCTTCATCACGAACCTGACGTCCTCGAGCAGTGACACGTCGTCCAGCGGGTTGCCGGCGACGGCGACCAGGTCGGCATACCACCCGCTCTCGATCCGCCCGATCCGGTCCGACCACCCCATCAGCTCGGCGGCGTCGACCGTGGCGGACCGGAGGGCGGCCAGCGGGGTCTGCCCGTGCCGCACGTGGTAGGCGAGCTGGCGGGCGTTGAGGCCGTGCGGGTAGATCCCGCTGTCGGTGCCGTAGGCGATCGATACGCCGGCCTCGACGCACTTCGAGAACACCTCCCGCTGCGCCTGGGTGGTCTCGTCGTTCTTGCGGAGCACGTCCGCCTTCCAGCCGTCGCGCCGCCCGATCTCGTCGATGTAGTCGCCGCCGTAGATGTCGGCCACCAGCCAGGTTCCGGTCTCGGCCATCATCGCGACGCCCTCGTCGTCCATCAGCGAGCCGTGCTCGATCGAGTGCACCCCGCCCCGGACCGCCCGCTTGATGCCCTCGGCCCCGTGGGCGTGGGCCGCGACGTGTGCCCCGTGCAGCGCGGCCTCCTCGACCGCCGCCCGGATCTGCTCCTCGGTCAGCTCCGGTACGCCGGGGTTGCCGTTGTCGGACATCACCGCGCCCGTGGCGATCAGCTTGATCAGGTCGGCGCCGCCGTACAGGATCCGCCGCACCACCCGGCGCACGTCGTCGACGGTGTCGACCACGCCGACCCGCAGCTCGGGCGGCACCAGCCGCTCGGCGTCGGGCGCCAGCCCACTGATGTCGCCGCCGCCCCCGCTGCAGCTGACGTAGGCGCCCGCGACCATCATCCGGGGGCCCGGGGTCCAGCCGGCCTCGATCGCGTCGCGCAGCGCCACGTCGACGAACGCGCGGTAGGTCCCGACGTCGCGCGCGGAGGTGAAGCCGGCGCGGAGGGTGTCACGGGCGTTGCGCACGCCGGTCATAGCCTCCTGCGCACCGGTGCGGGTCAACAGCTCGGTGTACCCGTGGCCGCTGTCCTCCTCGCCGACCAGGTGGGCGTGGCAGTCCACGAGCCCCGGCAGCACGGTGAGATCGGGCAGGTCGCGGACCGGGACGTCGGTGGGGATGTCGTGGGCGGCTACGACGCCCGCCACGCGTTCGCCCTCCATCAGCACCGCGCGCTCCGGTAGCAGCTCGCCGGTGGCGAGGTCGAGCAGGAACCGTGGCCGAAGTGCGTGGCGGGGGCTGGTCACACCGGGGAACCTACTGGTCCTCCGGCACCCGCGTCGTCCCGCAGATCGCCAGGGGCGCGCCGTCGCAGCAGTTGGCCTTCATGTGGCAGTGGGGGCAGAGCCACCGGGTCGCGATCGGGTCGAACTCGGCGCCGCAGTAGTCGCAAGGCACGGACAGCACGCTACGGCGTACCGGCGACGCCGCTCCGGCGCCGCGCCGGGATCGCGGGTCGAGCCGGGCGAGACCTCAATCCAGGTCGCCGACGAGGACGGCCTCGGCCTCCTCGGTCGGCGAGGCGTGCTTGCCCTCCAGGGCGCGGGTGAGCACCCCGGCTCCGGAGGTCATGATCACGATGCCGACGGCCACCATCACCGCGCCGAAGACGAAGGGCGCGTGCACGTGGACGTGCGGCGGCAGGCCGAACAGCTTCAGGGCGACGTAGGGGCCGACGGCGCCGCCGCAGAACCGCACGAAGGAGTACGCCGCGGAGGCGACCGCGCGCTCGACCGGAGCGACCCCCATCACGGCCTCGGTGATCAGGGTGTTGTTGTTGCCGATGAAGGCCCCCGACAGCACGATCCCCACGATCACCACGGCCTGGTGCTCGGCGAAGACCGCCATCGTCAGCAGGTCGAGCATGAAGAGCACCAGGGTGCCGATCACGGCCGGGACGGTGCCGACCCAGCGCTGCACCCGGGGCGCGACGAAGACCGACGTCAGCGCGACCAGCACGCCCCAGCCGAAGTAGATCCAGCCGATCTGGATGATCCCGGATCCGGGCAGGGCGAACGGGCCGGCGGCGAGGATCGTGAAGAAGCCGATGTTGTAGAAGACCGCGGTCAGCCCGGTGAGCAGAAGGGGCTTGTGCCGCAGTGCACGGAACGGGTCGGCCAGCGACGTATGCCGACCGGTCGGTGGGGTCGACGGCAGAAAGAGTGCGGTGGCCACCAGAGCGATGGTCATCAGCACGGAGACCCCGAAGAAGGGGGCACGCCACGACTGCTCGCCCAGCAGCCCGCCCACCAACGGGCCCGAGGCGATGCCGATGCCGAGCGCGGCCTCGAACAGGATGATCGCCTGGGCGGTGCCGCCGGTCGCGGACATCACGATGGTGGCGAGGGCGGTGGCGACGAACAGCGCGTTGCCGAGGCCCCAGCCGGCCCGGAAGCCGACGACCGCTCCGACGCTGCCGGAGGCGCCGGCGAGCCCGGCGAAGACGATGATCAGGACCAGGCCGGAGAGCAGGGTCCGCTTCGGGCCGATCCGGCTCGACACGACGCCGGTCACCAGCATCGCCACCCCCATGATCGCCATGTAGCTGGTGAACATCAGGGAGACCTGGCTCGGCGTCGCGTCCAGCTTGACCGCGATGTCCTTGAGGATCGGGTCGACGAGGCCGATGCCCATGAACGCGATCACGCAGGCGAAGGCCACCGCCCACACCGCGCGCGGCTGGGCGAAGAAGGAGCCGGACGCGACCGGGGCGTCGTGGGTCTGGGGGTGGGACATGGATTCCATTGTACATAGGGAGCCTATGGATCGCGAGTCCCGGCCGGATCGGGTACACATGGACGGCCCCGTCCCGCATCTCGGAAGGTTCTCGGTCATGGCCTCGATCCGCCCCACCGCCACACCCGCCCCCACCACCACCCGCCGCGGCGTGCTCACCGGAGCGGCAGCCCTCGCCGCCGCCGGCTACGCGGCTCCCGCCGCCGCCGCGAGCGGACGCAGCCGGGACACGCACCGGACGACGCTGACGATCCTCGGCACGACCGACCTGCACGGCAACGTCTTCAACTGGGACTACTACAAGAACGCCGAGTACAACGACTCCGCGGGCAACGACATCGGCATCGCCAAGGTGCAGACCCTGATCAAGGCCCAGCGCGAGCGCGTCGGCAGCGACCCGTTGCTGGTCCTCGACGCCGGCGACACCATCCAGGGCACCCCGCTGGCCTACTACTACGCCAAGATCGAGCCGATCACCGATGGCGGCATGCACCCGATGGCCAACGCGATGAACCTGATCGGGTACGACGCCGCGGCGCTCGGCAACCACGAGTTCAACTACGGCATCCCGCTGCTGCGCACCTTCGAGAAGCAGCTGACCTACCCGCTCCTGGGCGCTAACGCGGTCGATCCGGCGACCGGGATGCCGGTGTTCACGCCGTACATCACCCGGACGTTCCGGATGCCCCAGGGCCCCGACCTGAGGGTCGGCATTCTGGGCCTGACCAACCCCGGCATCGCCATCTGGGACCACGCCAACGTCTCGGGCAGGATCGACTTCCCGGGCCTGGTCGAGCAGGCCACGATCTACGTCCCGCGGCTGAAGAGGCTCGGCTGCGACGTCGTGGTGATCGCCGCCCACTCCGGCGCCGACACCTCCTCGTCGTACGGCGACGCCCTGCCCTACCCCGAGAACGCCTCGACCCTGGTGGCCCAGCAGGTGCCGGACGTCGACGCGATCCTGGTCGGCCACGCGCACGTCGACATCCCCCAGCGGCTGGTCACCAACGAGACCACCGGCCGGCAGGTGGTGCTCTGCGAGCCCGACTACTGGGGCATGCGGCTGGCGGTGATGGAGCTCGACCTGGTCCGCCGCGGGAACCGCTGGACGGTGGCGCCCGACGGCCGGCGCTCGCAGACGTTGTCCTCCAACCAGGCGTTGGAGGACCCCGAGGTCGCCGCCGCGGTGCGCGCCCAGCACGACAAGGTCGTCACCTACGTCAACTCACCGATCGGGACCTCGGTCGCGGCCATGTCGGCCGCCCGCGCGCCGGTCGAGGACGTCCCGATCATCGACTTCATCAACTTCGTCCAGGCGGAGGCGGTCAAGGCCGGACTCACCGGCGCGGACGCGTCCCTGCCCGTGCTGTCGATCGCCGCGCCCTTCAACCGGCAGGCGTCCTTCCCGGCCGGCCAGGTCTCGATCCGCGACGTGGCCGGGCTCTACATCTACGACAACACCCTCCTCGGGGTGAGGGTGACCGGTCGGGACGTCAAGGACTACCTGGAGTACTCCGCTCGCTACTTCCAGCAGGTCTCCGGCACCGGGCCGTTCACGATGGCCCAGGTCACCAACGCGTCGTACGGCACCGCGGGTGCGCCCGGCTACGTGCCGCCGATCCCCGACTACAACTTCGACACGATCGCCGGGCTCCAGCCGCTGGCCTACGACATCGACATCTCCCGGCCGGTCGGCTCCCGGATCGCGAACCTGACGTACGCCGGTGCATCGCTCGATCCCGCCATGGAGTTCGCGATGGCGGTCAACAACTACCGCCAGGGTGGCGGTGGCGGGTTCCCGGCGGTGAAGACGGCGCCGGTGGTCTACAACCGGCAGATCGACATCCGCCAGCTGCTGATCGACTGGGTGACCGCGAACCACGTGATCGACCCGGCGAGCTTCGCGTCGGTCGACTGGCGACTGGTGTCCGGGGGCACGACGGTCGTCGTGAGCTGATTCCCGTGGGAGAGACAACGCCTACAGGTGCTCGTCCATCACGTCGCGCAGGACGGCGACGGCATGGGCCACGTCCTCGGGGGTGTGCTCGGTCCGGGCGAGGCGCTCGGCGACGGCCCGTCCGTTGTCGCGTCGGGCCTCGGCCAGGCGCTGCCTGCCCGCCGGGGTGAGCTCGACCACGGAGCGACGGGCGTCGTGGGCGTCCGGCTCCTTGGCCACCCAGCCCTCCTGGACCAGCTGGCGTACGGCTCCCGAGATCGTCGGCTGCGACGACCGGTCGGCCTCCGCGATGGCGGTCACCCCGAGGGGCCCCAGCTCCTCGAGCAGGGAGAGGATCCGGATGCCGGCCGGCTGACCGACCCGGCGGCGTACGGCGCGCACGAGACGGGCGGCCTGGACGACGAGCTCGCTGCTCTGGATCTCCAGGTCGCTCGTCATCTGCGCAGACTACCGGCAGGATGGCGGGGTGCCGACGTACGTCGCGTTCCTGCGCGCGATCAACCTGGGGGCGACCCGGAAGTTCCCGAAGGCGGCGATCGTGCGGGCCTGCGAGGACGCCGGCTTCACCGACGTGGAGACCTACATCAACTCCGGCAACGTCAGGGTGACGACGCGACTGCGCAGTGTCGCCAAGGTGGAGGCTGCGCTGGAGAAGGCGTTCGCGGCGGAGGCCGGATTCGAGGTGCCCACCGTCGCCCTCACCCGGAAGGAGCTCCGCGACATCGCGGCCGACGCCGTCGAGCTCGGCGGGGGCCACACCGGGCATTACTACGTCTCCCTGTTGAAACGGGCCCCGTCGGCCGCGACGGTGGGCAGGCTCGAGTCCGCAGGTGGCGCGGACGAGCGGGCCATCGTGCGTGGACGGGGCGCCCATCTGCTGCTCGGGCAGGACTACCACACGTCACGGCTCGGCAACGCCGCCGTGGAGAAGCACCTCGGCGTCGCGACGAACCGCAATCTGAACGTGATCCGCACCCTCGCCGAGAAGTGGGGGACGTGACCGCGTCGGCCCTTCAGACGACGGTGATCCCGGCCGTGGTCATCTCCGCGAGCGCGGCGCGGGTCGACTCCGGGGCGACCCCGGCGGACAAGGCCGAGAGCAGGCGCGTCTCGAAGCCCTCACGTCGCGAGTCGAGCGCGGTCGCGCGCACGCAGTAGTCGGTGGCGATCCCGCAGACGTCGACGCTGTCGACCCCCTGGGCGCGCAGCCACGGGGCCAGCCCGTCGCCGTCGACGGTGCGGCCCTCGAACGCCGAGTACGCCGCCTGGTGCTCGCCCTTGAGGAAGATCGCGTCGAACGGCTGGGGGTCGAGGTTGGGGTGGAAGGCCTCGCCGTCGGTGCCGACCTGGCAGTGCACGGGCCAGGTCTCGACGTAGTCGGGATCCTTCGACCAGTGGTGTCCGGGGTCGATGTGATGGTCCTTGCTGGCCACGACCACGTCGTACGCCGGTGCCTGGTCGTCGCGCCGGGCCCAGTGGTGCAGCAGCTCCCCGATGTCGCCGGCCACTCGCGCCCCGCCCTCCACGGCGAGCGATCCGCCCTCGCAGAAGTCGTTCTGCACGTCCACCACGATCAGGGCGCGGGTCATGCCCCGAACCTAGCGGGCCGAGCTCACTGGTGGATGGTCGGGATCACCGGCTCGCCCCGCGACATCTGCTGGGCGGCCTGCGGCAGCTCGCCGCGCGACGCGAGGTGTCGGGCACGTGACTCGGTGAGCGTCTCGCGACCGACGGCCTCGCCGGCGCGGACGAGGGGCACCAGCAAGGGGCGGTCGTCGCCGTCGTCGACCGGCGGCTCGCCGATGCCGACGACCTCGGCCTCGGCGACGCCGTTGGCGCCCCGCCGCCGGAGGGCGTACTTGCGACCGCCGATCGAGATCTTGTCGGTGCTCTTCTTGGCCACCGACACCAGGTCGCCGTCGTCCCCCTCCCGGGCGACCAGCTTGTAGACGAACCCGCAGGTGGGATGGCCGGAGCCGGTGACCAGCTGGGTGCCGACGCCGTAGGCGTCGACGGGCGCGTTGGCCAGGGCCGCGATCGCGAACTCGTCGAGGTCGCTGGTGACCACGATCCTGGTGTGTCTCGCGCCGAGTTCGTCCAGCTGGGCGCGCACCTCGCCGGCGAGCACACCGAGGTCGCCGGAGTCGATCCGCACCGCGCCCAGCTCCGGCCCTGCGATCTCGACCCCGAGCCGGACGGCCTCTCGGATGTCGTAGGTGTCGACGAGCAGGGTGGTGCCGGTCCCCAGCGAGGTCACCTGCGCCCGGAACGCGTCGGCCTCGGTGTCGTGGAGGAGCGTGAAGCTGTGGGCGCTCGTGCCGGCCGAGGGCACTCCGTAGCGATGGCGGGCGGCGAGGTTGGACGTGGTGGCGAACCCTGCGACGTACGCCGCTCGGGCGCAGGCGACCGCGGCCTCCTCATGGGTACGCCGCGAGCCCATCTCGATGCACGGCCGGTCGCCGGCCACCTGGGTCATCCGCGAGGCGGCCGAGGCGATCGCCGAGTCGTGGTTGTAGATCGACAGCAGCACCGTCTCCAGCAGCACGGCCTCGGCGAAGGTCCCCTCGACGATCAGCAAGGGGGAGTAGGGGAAGTAGGCCTCGCCCTCGGCGTACCCCCACACGTCGCCGGAGAACCGGTACGACGAGAGCCAGGCGCGGGTCGGCTCGTCGATCACGCCCTCGAGGACGGCGAGCGTCTCGTCGTCGAACCTGAAGTCCTCGATCGCCTCGAGGGCCCGGCCCACGCCGGCCACGACGCCGTAGCGGCGACCCTCGGGGAGCCGACGCGGGAAGAGCTCGAAGACCGACCGGCGATGTGCGGTGCCGGAGCCGAGCGCGGCCTGGAGCATGGTCAGCTCGTAGTGATCGGTCAGCAGGGCCGTCGACGCGCACACGAGGTCACAGTAGGGCCAGGCAGAACCCGTGCGCTGTGCCACCATGGGCGAATGGCGACCACGAGCCCGGTCGAGGTCGAGCCGGACCTCACGCCGGACGAGATCACGCTCACCGCGAAGCCGTGGGTCACCCTGGTGTGGAACGACCCGGTGAACCTGATGAGCTACGTGACCTACGTCTTCCGCAGCTACTTCGGCTACGACCAGAAGAAGGCCGAGAAGCTGATGCTCGAGGTGCACCAGGACGGGCGGTCCGCGGTCAGCAGCGGCACGCGCGAGGAGATGGAGCGCGACGTCCAGGCGATGCACGAGTACGGCCTGTGGGCCACCCTGGAGAAGCAATGAGCGGGTTCGCCCGGCACCGGCGCAGCGGACGGATCATCGCCACCTTCTCCGGGTTCGAGGCCGATCTGCTGCGCTCGCTGGCCTCGCAGCTGGTCGAGCTCCTCCGCAACGAGGCGGCGGTGCCGCAGGAGCACGCCGACCCGTTGGAGGCGATGCTGACCTTCGACGGACCGACCACCGCGCCCGACGACCCGGTGCTGGCCCGCCTGTTCCCGACGGCGTACGCCGATGACGAGGAGGCCGCCGCGGAGTTCCGGCGGTTCACCGAGGGCACCCTGCGCGACGGCAAGGCCGGGGGAGCGGCCACGGTCATCGACACGCTCGAGGAGGCCGGCCTCCCCCCGCAGCTCGACGAGCAGAAGCTCGTCATCGACGTGGAGCTCGACGAGCCGACGGCCTTGGTGTGGCTGAAGTCGTTCACCGACCTGCGGCTGGCCCTGGGGACGAGGCTCGACGTCGAGCAGGACGACGAGGCGTTCTGGCAGGCGCTTCCCGACGAGGACCCCCGCTCGCAGGCCCACGACATCTACGAGTGGATCGGCGCGCTCCAGGAGACCCTGGTCGACGCCCTTCATTGAGGGGACCGCCGCCCTTGTGGCCGAGGCGGGTGCCGTGTTCGGATGACCACCGACATTCACTCACTCGGAGGACAACCTGTGAAGCTCTCCCTGCGCAGCCCGCGGCCGACGCGCACCGCCGTCGCCATCGCGTCCGTCGCCACCGGCATGGCCCTGACCGTGCCGAGCCTGGCCCTGGCGGCCCACTCTGGCCAGTCCGTGCCCGCGCCGCCGGCGAACCCGACCAGCGCGAGCCAGATCCAGAACATCGACCAGGTCAAGACCGCCATCAAGGGCTACTACGGCGACACGGTCTCCAGCACGGTCATCGCACCGGGCACCGATCCCCAGGCTGCGAACCCGACGTACATCCATACCTTCGACCCCGACGGCGCCTACGCCCACGAGGTCGAGGCCATCGCTGCCAAGGCCGGCAAGACACTGGCGACGCACCACAAGAGGACCGCGGACAAGGCGATCCTGTTCGACGTCGACGACACCACGTTGAACACCTACAGCTACGAGATCTTCAGCAACTTCGTCTACAACCCCGCCACCAACGCCAACTTCGTGATGGCGGCCGATCCCCAGGTCTTCCCGGCGGTGCCCGGCATGGTGGGCCTCGAGAAGAAGGCCGAGGCTCACGGCTACGACGTCTACTTCCTGACCGGGCGTCCGCTCGCACAGGCGGGCGCGACGGTGGCCAACCTCCAGGCGGCCGGTTACGACGTCAACCCGGAGCACCTGTTCACCAAGGACGCCACTGCCAAGTCTGAGCCGTGGCTGGCCAGCTGCATCGTGCCTGACCCAGCCAACCCGGGTCAGACAAAGTTCGGGTGCAGCACGATCCAGTACAAGTCGATGACCCGGGAGCACATCGAGAGCCTGGGTGTCGACATCGTGGCCAACTTCGGCGACCAGTTCAGCGACCTGAAGGGCGGCTTCGCCGACTCGACCTACAAGATCCCGAACCCGATGTACTACCTGCCCTGACGGGCAGCCGCTTCCTGCAGTGCCCCGGGACCTTCCAGGTCCCGGGGCACGGCACGTTCGGTCCACTGACGCGGCCCGTACGTCGGATCCCGTAGGTAGCGTGTGCCAATGCGCCGTCCGCATCTCAACGTGGCGACCGTCCTGGTCGAGCCGGCGGTGCTGCGTGACCTCGAGCTCGACCTGGCCGGGCTCGACCTCTGGGTCTGGCCGATCGCCACCACGCCCAACTGTCCCGACGGCCCGCGGATGGCGTTCCAGATCCGGCGGCGGCTCGTGGAGGCCCGACGCGGCGCCTGGGACTGCGCCGCCGACTGGGCGGCGGTGTGGATCTCCTTCGGTGAGAGCTGGTACCGCGGAGCCGAGCCGTTGCCGTGGGCCGCCCACACCGCGCTGTGGGACAAGCTCGCCGAGTACGCCGACCACACCCGCTACCGCCTCGGGCTCGGCGGCGTGCCGGTGGAGATGGTCCGCCGGCGAGCCGAGCTCTGAACGCCCGTAACCTGGACGCGTGCTGACCCTCGACCGCGCGACGTACGACGGCATCGTCGCCCACGCCAAGCGCGACCACCCCGTCGAGGCCTGTGGCATCGTCGCCGGCCCGGAGGGCAGCGACCGTCCCGAGCGGCTGGTCGAGATGGTCAACTCCGCGGGGAGCCCCACGTTCTACGAGTTCGACTCCACCGAGCTGCTCGCGCTGTACCAGGACCTGTGGCGGCGCGAGGAGGAGCCGGTGGTCGTCTACCACTCCCACACCGCAACCGAGGCCTACCCCAGTCGCACCGACATCGGCCTCGCCAACGAGCCCGGCGCCCACTACGTGCTGGTCGGCACACAGGAGCACGGGAATATCCAGGGCCCGGTGGAGTTCAGGTCGTATCGGATCGTCGACGGCGAGGTGACCGAGGAAGAGGTCACGGTCGTCGACGCCCTCCCACCCGCGAGCACCCCATGAGTCAAGGAGACCCCCATGGCCGTTGAGGTCAGGATCCCGACGATCCTGCGCCCGTACACCGGCGATCAGAAGTCAGTCGAGGCCAGCGGCGCCAGCCTGAGCGCCCTGATCGACGACCTCGAGGAGAACCACCCCGGCATCAAGGACCGGCTGCTCGAGAACGGCGACCTCCGCCGGTTCGTCAACGTCTACGTCAACGACGAGGACGTCCGCTTCCTCGGGGGACTCGAGGCCGCGGTCAGCGACGGCGACGAGGTCGTCGTCCTCCCGGCGGTCGCCGGCGGCGGTCCCGACGGGCTCGTTCGCGGCGCGTGACCCGGTACGACGACCTCCTCGGCGCCGTCGGCGACACCCCGCTGGTCGGACTGCCGAGGCTGTCGCCCGGCCCGCAGGTGCGCCTGTGGGCCAAGCTCGAGGACCGGAACCCGACCGGATCCATCAAGGACCGCGCCGCGCTGGCGATGATCGAGGACGCCGAGAAGGACGGTCGCCTCCACGCCGGGTGCACGATCCTGGAGCCGACCAGCGGCAACACCGGCATCTCGCTGGCGATGGGCGCCCGGCTGCGTGGCTACCGACTGGTCTGCGTGATGCCCGAGAACACCTCGCAGGAGCGACGTCAGCTCCTGCGGATGTACGGCGCCGAGATCGTGTCGTCTCCGGCGGCCGGTGGCTCCAACGAGGCCGTGCGACGCGCCAAGCTGCTGGCCGACGAGCACCCCGACTGGGTGATGCTCTACCAGTACGGCAATCCGGCCAACGCGCTCGCGCACTACGAGGGCACCGGTCCCGAGATCCTCGCCGACCTGCCCGAGGTCACCCACTTCGTCGGCGGCCTCGGCACGACCGGCACCCTGATGGGGGTCGGCCGCTTCTTCCGGGAACACAAGCCCGACGTGCGCATCGTCGCCGCCGAGCCGCGCTACGGCGAGCTCGTCTACGGCCTGCGCAACCTCGCCGAGGGCTTCGTCCCCGAGCTGTACGACGAGTCCCTGATCGACGCCCGGTTCTCGGTCGGCCCACGTGACGCCGTACGCCGGGTGCGGGAGCTGCTGGACAGCGAGGGGATCTTCGCGGGCATCTCGACCGGTGCGATCCTCCACGCCGCGCTCGCCCAGGCCGCGAGGTCGGTCCGGGCCGGCACGCGGGCCGACATCGCCTTCGTCGTCTGCGACGGCGGCTGGAAGTACCTGTCCACCGGCGCGTACGAGGGCACGCTCGACGAGGCCGAGGAGCGCCTCGAGGGACAGCTCTGGGCCTGAGGCGTGAACGCCCCTGTCGCTGGTTGCGACACCGGGGTTACCCTGTGCCCGAACGTCCGGCCCCGCCCATCCTGGAGAGCCCGTGCCCGACAACGTCGTCGTCTTCAGCGGATCTGCTCACCGCCCTTTCGCCAAGGCTCTCTGCGACGACCTCGGCGTCCCGCTCTCGCCGGTCGAGATGACCCGGTTCAGCAACGACTGTCTCCAGGCCCAGCTGCAGGCCAACTGCCGCCAGCGCGACGTCTACATCGTCCAGCCGCTGGTGCCGCCCACGCAGGAGCACCTGATGGAGCTGCTGCTGATGGTCGACGCGGCTCGAGGCGCGAGCGCGGCGTCCATCACCGCGGTCATCCCGTTCTACGCCTACGCGCGGTCCGACAAGAAGGACGCCTCCCGCATCTCCCTGGGCGGCCGGCTGGTCGCCGACCTGCTGGCCACCGCCGGGGTCCACCGGGTGATGACGATGACGCTGCACGCGCCGCAGGTGCACGGCTTCTTCTCCGTGCCGGTCGACCAGCTGACCGCGCTCGGCATCCTCGCCGAGCACTTCCTCGGCCAGGACCTCACCGACGCCATCGTGGTCTCGCCCGACTTCGGCAACGCCAAGACCGCCACCCAGTTCTCCCGGCTGCTGGGTCTCAACGTGGCGGCCGGCTCCAAGCGCCGCCTGGCCGACGACCGGGTCGTCATCGACTCGATCGTGGGTGACGTCGCCGGCAAGCGGGCGATCGTGCTCGACGACGAGATCGCCACCGGCGGCTCGATCGTCGAGCTGCTCGACCGGCTGGCCGACCAGGGCTGCACCGGCGCCGCCGTCGCGTGCACCCACGGCCTGTTCGTCGGCAAGGCCGTCGACCGGCTGCGTCACCACCCGATGATCACCGAGGTCGTCACCACCGACACGGTCCCGGCGCCGGCCGACTGGCCCGAGCTCAAGGTCCGCAGCGTGGCAGGGCTGTTCGCCGAGGCAATCGCCCGCGTCCACGCCGGTGAGTCCGTCAGCAGCCTGTTCGACGGCGTCGACCCCCAGTTCGGGCCGCCGCAGGCCAAGCTCTTCGACTGAACCAGGCTGGGCCCGGCGTGACGTGGGTCGCGTCCTGCTGCGCGACGGGGTCCCGACCACCTAGCCTGTCCGACTGTGCCCCGCCCGCCGCTCGATGCCCCCATCGGCATCTTCGACTCCGGCTTCGGGGGGCTGACCGTCGCCCGGTCGGTGATAGACCAGCTGCCGCACGAGTCCCTGGTCTACCTGGGCGACACGGCTCGACAGCCCTACGGCACCAAGCCGATCGGCGAGGTGCGCGAGTATGCACTGGAGTGTCTCGACCACCTCGTCGCCGAGGGTGTCAAGGCGCTGGTGATCGCCTGCAACTCCGCCAGCGCGGCGATGCTCCGCGACGCGCGTGAGCGGTACGACGTACCGGTCGTCGAGGTGATCCTGCCGGCGACCCGGCGGGCCGTGGCCGCGACGCACACCGGCCGCATCGGCGTCATCTGCACCCGGGCCACCGCCGAGTCCCTGGCCTACGACGACGCGTTCGCCGCCGCTCCGCAGATCACCCTGTCCACCCGTGCGTGCCCGCGCTTCGTGGAGTTCGTCGAGGCCGGGATCACCAGCGGGGACGAGCTCGTCGCGGTCGCTCACGAGTACCTCGATCCGCTCGTCGAGGCCGACATCGACACGTTGATCCTCGGGTGCACGCACTACCCGCTGCTGACCGGCATCATCTCCTCCGTGATGGGTGACGGCGTCACGCTCGTGAGCAGTGCCGAGGAGTGCGCCAAGGACGTCTACAAGCTGCTCGCCGCGCACGACCTGATGCGCCCGTCAGGCGACGCGGCGTACCGGTTCCTCACCACGGGTACGCCGGACGAGTTCGAGTCGATCGGGCGTCGCTTCCTCGGACCCGAGCTCGCGGTCGCGGCCCAGTTCGCCGGTGGCCTCGGATGAGGCTCACCGTGATCGGCTGCTCCGGCTCGTTCGCCGGGCCGGACTCCGCCGCCAGCTGCTACGCCGTCGAGGCCGATGACGCCGACGGCACCACCTGGCGGATCCTGCTCGACCTGGGCAGCGGCGCGCTCGGACCGTTGCAGCGGTACGCGAGCGCCGAGGACGTCCACGGCGTCTTCTTCAGCCACCTGCACCCCGACCACTGCCTGGATCTGTGCGGCCTCTACGTACTGCGCAAGTACCACCCCGGCGGGGCGCTCCCGCAGATCCCGGTCTGGGGGCCGGCCGGGGTCGCCCGGCGGATGGCGAAGGCCTATGACCTCTCCGACCCCGGCATGAGCGAGGAGTTCGACTTCCAGGAGTACGCCGGCCCGGTCGAGCTCGGCCCGTTCCGCGTCGAGCCGTACGCCGTGGCGCACCCGGTCCCGGCGTACGGCCTCCGGGTGACCGCCGGTGGCAGGACGTTGGCCTACACCGGTGACACCGGGGTCTGCCCGGCGCTCGACGACCTCGCGGACGACGCCCACCTGCTATTGGCCGAGGCGTCCTTCCGGCACGGCGAGGACAACCCGGCCGACCTGCACCTGACCGGCCACCAGGCCGGCCACGTCGCCGCGCGCAACCGCG
This sequence comes from Nocardioides sp., assembly GCA_025924815.1. Lineage (GTDB taxonomy): Bacteria > Actinomycetota > Actinomycetes > Propionibacteriales > Nocardioidaceae > Nocardioides. The sequence continues at coordinate 12,630 of JAICHQ010000018.1, read as the reverse complement.
TCGGCCGGCTGCTGCTGACCCACGTGCCGCCGTGGTACGCGGTCGCCGACATGGTCCGGGAGGCCGCCGAGGTCTACGACGGCGTGCTCGCCGCGGCCGCGCCCGGCGCGACGTACGAGATCTGAACCAGGACCAAAGCTCGTCGGTTCCCACGCCTCACCGTCGAGATGGCAGGGTGTGCCCATGATCAAGGTGGAAGGGCTCACCCGGGCCTACGGGAGTTTCCTCGCGGTCGATGACATCAGCTTCGAGTGCAAGCCGGGCACCGTGACCGGCTTCCTCGGACCCAACGGAGCAGGCAAGACCACGACCATGCGCGTCATGGTCGGGCTGACCCCGCCGACGAGGGGCGAGGTCACGATCGGGGGGCTCCACTACCGGGACATCCCCAACCCCGGCCGCCACGTGGGGGTCCTGCTCGACGCGTCGGCCCAGCACGCCGGCCGCACCGGGCGCGAGGTGCTGGAGATCGGTGCGCGCACGATGGGGCTGGAGTCGGCCCGCATCGAGGAGATGCTCGAGCTGGTCTCGCTGGACCCGCGTGAGGCCAAGCGTCGCGTGCGCAACTACTCGCTCGGCATGCGGCAGCGGCTCGGCATCGCCCACGCGCTGCTCGGGGACCCGAGCGTGCTGATCCTCGACGAGCCCGCCAACGGCCTCGACCCCGCCGGCATCCGGTGGATGCGCGGACTCCTGCAGGGTTACGCCGAACGGGGTGGCACCGTGCTGCTGTCGAGCCACCTGCTCCACGAGGTCGAGCAGATCGCCGACGAGATGATCCTGATCGGCAACGGCCGGATCGTCGCGCGGGGCACCCGTGAGGAGCTGCTGCTGGGCGCCACCGGCGGGGTCGCGACGACGCTGGTGACCTCCCTCGACAACCATGCGCTCTCCCAGGCGCTGACCGAGCGGGGTCTGGTCGCCCATCCGGCGGGCGGCGGCCTGCGGGTGACCGCGGAGCCGGTAGAGGTCGGACGGGTGGCCGCCGACCGGCAGATCGTGCTCACCGACCTCCGGGCGGGCAACGAGGGCGGTCTGGAGGACCTCTTCCTCGAGCTCACCGCCGACACCCAGCGCGAGGGTCACCCGCAGACCACCATGACGAGCGAGGTATCCGCATGACCACCGCAATGAATGTTCCGCCGACAATTGACGTCACCGGCACCGCCCGGATCCCCTTCGCCCGTCTGTTCCGAGTTGAACTCCGCAAGTCCGCGGACACTCGTGCCGGGAGATGGCTCATCGGGGTCACAGCTGGGCTCTCGCTCCTGGCCGAGGTGATTTTCTTGATTGTTGCTGCGAATCACACCCCACAGGATGTCCCGGCGAAGTTCGGCGACTTCGTGGCCGTGTCGGCGTTCATCTCGTCGGTCCTGCTTCCGGTCCTCGGGATCATGCTCGTCACCAGTGAGTGGAGCCAACGCACGGCCATGACCACGTTTGCGCTCGAGCCGAAGAGGATGCGCATCATTCTGGCCAAGATGCTCGCGGGTACTGCCCTGACTCTGTTCGTGGTCGTCTTTGCTCTTTTCGTTGGGCTGGTGTGCAACGCCCTCCTGGGTGTTCTCCGGACCGGTGGTGCGGACTGGACGTTCGGGTGGTCGGGCTTCTTTGGCTTTCTGATCACCCAGACCCTGGCCATGCTCGGGGGCTTCGCGCTCGCTTGTCTGCTGCTCAACACCCCCGCTGCGATCGTTGTCTTCTTCGCCTACAAATGGGTCTTGCCTGTCTTGTTCTTCTGGGGTTCGAGCCTCATGAACTGGTTTGACCGCCTCTCTCCCTGGCTGAACTTCCAAGCGGCACAAGGGCCCCTGTACGAGATGCCCCTTTCGGGCAAGGAGTGGGGCCAGCTTCTGGTCAGCGGGTTCGTGTGGCTGGTGGTGCCGCTCGCCATCGGCTTGTGGCGGATCCGCCGGGCCGAGGTGAAGTAGAGGTCACTACTGTTCGGGGGCATGGATACCCCCCGATCCACCCCTGGCCCGCGCAGCGACGACCGCGCCGACGACGCCCTGCGCCCGGTCACCATCACTCGTCACTGGCTCGACCACGCCGCCGGCTCGGTGCTCGTCGAGTTCGGCAGGACCCGCGTGCTGTGTGCTGCGTCGGCCTCCGAGGGCGTGCCCCGGTGGCGGAAGGGCTCCGGCCTCGGCTGGGTGACCGCGGAGTACGCCATGCTGCCCGCCTCGACCAACACCCGCTCCGACCGCGAGTCGGTGCGTGGCCGGATCGGCGGCCGCACCCACGAGATCTCGCGCCTGATCGGCCGCTCCCTGCGCGCCGTGATCGACTACAAGGCCCTGGGTGAGAACACGATCGTGCTCGACTGCGACGTCCTGCAGGCCGACGGCGGCACCCGCACCGCGGCCATCACCGGCGCGTACGTCGCGCTCGCCGACGCGGTCTCCCACCTCCGGTCGCAGGGCTCGCTGCCCGGCGAGCCGCTGACCGGCTCGGTCGCGGCGGTCAGCGTCGGGATCATCGACGGCACGGCGCGACTCGACCTGCACTACGACGACGACGTGCGGGCCGAGACCGACATGAACGTCGTGATGACCGGCGACGGCAGGTTCGTCGAGGTGCAGGGTACCGCCGAGGGCGCGCCGTTCGACCGCGCCGAGCTCGACACGCTGCTTGCCCTCGCCGAGCAGGGCTGCGCCGACCTGACCCGCCTCCAGCGACAGGCCCTGGAGGGCTGAGGTGCCCCGTGTGTTCCTGGCTTCGCGCAACGTGAAGAAGCTCGAGGAGATGCGCCGGATCCTGTCGGACCACCTGCCGGCCGTCGAGGTGCTCGGCCTCGACGACGTGGCGGAGTACGACGAGCCGGTCGAGGACCAGCCCACCTTCGAGGGCAACGCACTGCTCAAGGCCCGCGCGGGTCTCGCGGCCACGGGACTCCCGTCGGTCGCCGACGACTCGGGGCTCTGCGTCGACGCCCTGAACGGGATGCCGGGCGTCCTGTCGGCCCGCTGGAGCGGCCGTCCCAAGTCCGACGAGCGGAACAACACGCTGCTCCTCGACCAGCTCCACGACGTCCCGGACGAGCGGCGCGGCGCCCACTTCGCCTGCGCGATCGCCTTCTGCGCGCCGGCCCGCGACGGCGGGGAGCCTGCAGAGCTCCTGGTGGAGGGCCGGATGGACGGCCGGGTGATCCGCGAGACCCGGGGGACCGGTGGCTTCGGCTACGACGTGCTGTTCTGCGCCGAGGAGCACCCCGACCTCACCACGGCCGAGCTCGACGCCGTCGACAAGGACGCCATCTCCCACCGCGGCCGCGCCCTGCGTCGCATCGCCCCCCGGATCGCGACCCACCTCACCGGTTGATCGGGAGTGGTGCGCTCGGAGAGACTCGAACTCTCACTGGTCAGGACCTAAACCTGATGCCTCTGCCGGTTGGGCTACGAGCGCGCGAGCGAGAAGACCGGGAGCCGCCGGGTCACTCGATCCCGAGATCGCGTCGCAGCTTGGCGACGTGTCCGGTGGCCTTGACGTTGTACTGCGCGAGCGCGATCGCACCCTGTTCGTCGACCACGAAGGTGGAGCGGAGGACGCCTTCGACCTTCTTGCCGTACAGCATCTTCTCGCCGAACGCGCCGTAGGCGTTCATCACCGACCTGTCGGAGTCGGAGAGGAGCGTGATCGTCAGCCCGTCCTTCTCCCGGAACTTCGCCAGCTTCTCGGGGGAGTCGGGTGAGATCCCCAGCACGTCGTACCCGTGGGCCTGCAACGACGAGAGCGAGTCGGTGAAGTCGCACGCCTGGGTGGTGCACCCCGGCGTCATGGCGGCCGGGTAGAAGTAGACGATCACCTTCCGGCCCCGTAGCTCGGACAGGGAGACGGTCCTCCCGTCGTCGGTCGGGAGCGTGAAGTCGGGCGCCGGGTCACCGGTGGAGAGGCGGGTCATGCCTGGAAACCTAGTTGATAGCCTTCCGGCGTGACCAAGGAGACCGCATCGCTCGAGGCCGAGATGGAGGCCACCCGCGAGCGCCTGGCCGGGACGATCGACCAGCTGGTCCACCGCGCCAGCCCGAAGACCATCGCCCGTCGCGAGATCACCTCCGTCAAGGGCTACTTCGTGGACCTGCAGACCGGCCAGCCGCGGACGACGAACATCCTCAAGGTCGCCGGCGGCGTCCTGGGCGTCGCGGTGCTCCTGGCCGTCGTGCGCCGGGTCGCCGGCGACTGAGAGCAGAGCTGTGTCCGACAAGCTCCCCATCAAGATGCTGCACGACCGCATCCTGGTCGAGGTCGACCGCGAGAGCGGCGAGCGGCGCTCGTCCGGCGGCATCGTGATCCCGGCGACGGCGGCGATGGGCGCCCGCCGCCTGGTCTGGTCACGGGTGGTCGCAGCCGGGCCCCACGCGCGGGCGGTGCAGGTCGACGACCGGGTGCTCTTCGACCCGGAGGACAAGGCCGAGGTCGAGGTGCAGGGCGAGACGTACGTCGTGATGCGCGAGCGCGACGTCCACGCAGTGGCGGCCGACCGGCTCGGCGACGAGACCGCCGGCCTCTACCTCTGAGCGGACCACACGGTCGCGACGTTCTTGCGGTACGCCCGCCCCGGCACCGCATTCAGGACGGCGACCACCGGCGGCGGCATCTGCTTTTTCAAGCCCGCCACGTCGTCGGGCCCGGCACCGTCGAGCAACCAGGCGACGAACGTGCCCGCGGCACCCTTGTGCGCCTTGCGCACCGCCACCTCCGCCCGCTTCATCTGCGGGGTGTCGAGGATGGTGGCCGACCAGGGCTCGAGGTCGGCCTCCTCGTGGGCCAGGTGCTCCTGCAGCACCTCGCCGAGCTCGCCCACCGCGGCCCTTGCTTCGGTGGCACGTGCCGTCGACGGATCGCCCTCGAGACGTCGCATCACCTCGTCGGCACGGTCGAGGGCGGCCAGCATCCGGGCGTGCTCGCCGCCCAGGTCGGTGGTGAGCGACTCCTCGGCGCCGAGCTCGCGGAACGTGGGCCAGAAGATCGTCTCCTCGTCGCGGTGATGGTGGTGCAGCTGGTACTGGTAGTTGTCCCACGCCGTCACCAGCTGGTGGGCCCGCTCGTGCGATCCGTCCGGGAAGCCGGCGAGCGCGGAGTCGAACCGCGCGAGATCGCGACGGAAGGCCGCGTGGATCACGGTGTTCATGGTCTTGTGCTCGGTCATGGGTCCCCCTTCTCCAGCCGTGCGGTCGTCGTAGCGGAAAGCGGCGGGACCGCACATCGGGCACCCAGGCCGGGCACAGCCCAGCAGCTTGTTGATCCCCCTGCGCGAGGCGGCCCCACCGCCGTACGCCCATCGAAACGCCGGCTCGGGTGCGAGGGTAGGGGCTTTGGTCCCGCCTGGGCTGAACGACCGGACAGGCCTGGGCTAGTTTGGGGCCAGGACCCGCCGTGGTCTACGCGGGGACCCCGACGACCTCGCGCACGACGAAAGGACCGAGATGACCCAGTACGCAGTGATCGACCCTCGCACGGGGGAGCGGATCAGCGACGTGCCCACCGACACCGACGAGCAGGTGCTCGCCGCGGTCGCAGCGGCCCAGGAGGCCTTCACCAGCTGGGGCCGCACCAGCGCCACGGCCGATCGGGCCGCGCTCGTACGCCGGGTCTCGGAGCTGCACACCGAGCGTCGCGAGGAGCTCGCCGGCGCGATGAACCGCGAGATGGGCAAGGCGGTGGACGAGGCTCGCGGGGAGGTCGACTTCAGCGCCGCCATCTACGGCTACTACGCCGACCACGCCGAGGAGTTCCTCGCCGACGAGGAGATCCCGGTGCTCGAGGGCGAGGGGCGGGCCGTCGTACGCCGGCGTCCGCTGGGGGTGATCCTCGGGATCATGCCGTGGAACTACCCGGCCTACCAGGTGGCCCGGTTCGCGGGGCCCAACCTCGCGGCGGGTAACACGGTGCTCCTCAAGCATGCCCCGCAGTGCCCGGACTCCGCCCGGATCCTGGAGGAGATCTTCCGCGACGCCGGCTTCCCGGAGGGTGCCTACGTCAACATCTACGCCTCCAACGAGCAGATCGAGCAGCTGATCGGCGACCCGCGCATCCAGGGCGTCTCGCTGACCGGCTCCGAGCGCGCCGGCTCGGCCGTCGCCGCCACCGCCGGCCGCCACCTGAAGAAGGTGGTGCTGGAGCTGGGTGGGTCCGACCCGTTCATCGTGCTGGGCTCCGACGACCTCGACGCCACCGTAGACGCGGCCGTCTCGGCGCGGATGGAGAACACCGGGCAGGCCTGCAACGCCGGCAAGCGGTTCATCGTCGCCGACGAGCTGCACGACGACTTCGTGGCGAAGTTCACCGAGAAGATGCTGGCCCAGGAGACGGGGCCGCTCTCGTCACAGCTCGCGGCCGACCGGCTCGAGGAGCAGGTCACCCACGCGGTCGCCGCCGGTGCCCACCTGGAGACCAAGGGTGAGCGCAAGGGCGCGTTCTACCCCACCGGCGTGCTCACCGGCGTCTCCGAGGACAGCGAGGCCTTCCACCAGGAGCTGTTCGGCCCGGTGGCGATGGTGTTCCGTGCGCAGGACGAGGCCGATGCCGTCCGCATCGCCAACGACACGCCGTACGGCCTGGGCTCCTACGTCTACACCAACGACCCGGACCAGGCGGCCCGGGTGGCCGACCAGATCGATGCCGGCATGGTGTTCGTCAACGGCGTCGGCGCCGAGGGCGTCGAGATGCCGTTCGGCGGGGTCAAGCGCTCCGGCTTCGGCCGCGAGCTCGGCCGGTTCGGCATCGAGGAGTTCGTGAACAAGAAGCTGATCCGCACCGTCTCCTGAGCATCGCGGCACACCTGTCCGACCACGACGTGCGGCCTCATCGGGGCCGGACGTTGTGGTTGGCGGCGAACACGTTGCCGGGGTCGTAGTCCTGCTTGACCTGGACCAGGCGGCGGTACGTCGCGACCGGGTAGACCGCGGCGACGTCGGCGTCCGAGGCGCCGGTGAGGAAGTTCGCGTACGCACCCGACACGTGTGGCGCGAGCCTGGCCCAGACGCCGTCGAGTGCCGGCCGCGCCGCTTCGACGGCCGGCGCGGGCCCGATCACGGTGGTCGCGAGCATCAGCGCCGCCGAGCGGTGGGCGTACGCCGTCTCCTCGCGCGGCACGCGCGACGCCGCGCCACCGAGGCTGCGCAGGGCGATGATCGGCGAGCGATCCGCCGCTCCGACCTCGGTGAGGATCCCGATCACGTCCGGCACCGACGCCGTCTCGACGAACCCGCTCCGGACCGAGAGCTCCAGGCCCGGAGGCGGGACCAGACCCTCCTCGAGGACCTCGTGGTAGGGCCGCAGGGCGACGTCGTCCGCGACGACCGTGCCGAGCCGGCGGATCGGGTCGAGCGCCTCGGCCGCCAGGTGCGGGTCGTCGCCGTCGTACACGACCAGCACCTCGACCGGCGCCTGTGGCCCGCCCAGGAACGGGTTCGCGAACACGACGTTGGAGGTGAGCTCGTCCGGCGCGGTGCCGAGGTACGCCGCCCAGCCCTGCAGCACGACGGCCGCCTCCGCGGCCGGGAACGAGAGGGTGCCCGCGAAGACATCCGACGTCTGCTGCGCCCGGAACTCGAAGGAGGTGACGACGCCGAAGTTGCCTCCTCCACCCCGCAGTGCCCAGAACAGGTCCGGGTGCTCGTCGGCGCTCGCCCGGACGACCTCGCCGTCGGCCGTCACCACCTGGGCGGCGTCCAGGCTGTCCAGGGTCAGGCCGTGCCTGCGGACCTTCCAGCCGATGCCACCGCTCAGGGTCAACCCGCCGACCCCGACGCTCCTGGTGTCTCCCGACGAGAGGGCCAGCCCGTGGGGAGCCAGGGTGTCCGCGACCCGGCCCCACGTGGCGCCGCCCCCTATCCGGACGGCGCCACGGTCACGATCGGTGACCTCGACCCCGTCGATTCGTCCGAGGTCGATCACGACCCCGCCGTCGTTGGTGCCGAAGCCCGCGAAGCTGTGACCGCCGCCGCGCACGGACAGGTCCAACCCGGCGCCGACGGCGAACCGGACGGCTGCCTGCACGTCCGCCACCGACGTCGGCCGCAGGACGTACGCCGGGGTGCCCGACGCCAGCACCGTCCGGCCGGCCGTCTCGTACGCCGCGTCGTCGGGCACGATGACGTCCCCGCCGAAGCCGGGTAAGAGCGCTCCTGGCGCTGTGCTCATGTCTGCTCCTCACAGGTCTCTCGCGGGTACATGGGCCTTGACGAGAGGGTCGTGAGGTTCGTGACATCGATGTGGGAGGCGCCGGTGGGTCAGGGGTCGGTCAGCCGCGTCCCCCGGTGAGCTCGTCCCAGTCGATCGCGGCAGGTTCGAGGCGGTGCTCGCCCAGGTAGGGCATCAGGTCGTCCGGAGCGCGAGACCCGGACGCGAGCCAGGCATCGAACCCACGCGGATTCCGCCGCGCGAACTCCTCCAGATACCACTCGCGCTCCTCGACCGCGGCCACCTTCCGTGCCGTCGACGTCGATCGGCGCAGGATTCTGGAGGTCGTGCGCCAGCCCTCGGCGAGCTGCTCGTCGGTCAGGGTGACCGGACCCGGTGACGCTGGCACCACGACGTACCCGAAGTCCGCATAGGAGAAGGCACGCAGCCAGGCGTCCAGGCGGGCCGACGACGGACGGGGGAGGGAGCGCAACCCTCGACGCACCACCCGGAACACGCTCATCGGTTCGCCCTCTCGGAGTGAAAGCCCGGACCCCGGTTCTCCCACGATGCACCACCCAGGCCGGCACCGTCGGGGTGCCTGATCGGCCAACTTCCGGCCGTGGACGTTGCTCGTGATCGGCAAGGCCTCGGCGGGCCGCCCGTGCCGTGCCGGGTGCGGTGTCGGCTACTGTCGTGGACGAGGGGCGAGCGGACGGACGCGCATGATCGAAGAGAACCGCTCTCGGGGCGGCTCCCGCACAGGGAGCCAGGCAGCACGAGCCGATGACGACGGCTGGCTCGATCGGGTCGCCGAGCTGGCCAGCCAGGACTCAGGTGGTGTCCCGACCGAGCTCCTGGGCGAGTACCTGCCGATGCTCGCCGAGGCGGCCACGTCCGGCCGGTTCCCGGGCCGCACCCAGATCGCCGCCGTACGTCGGCAGGGCCGTCGCGCCGCCGAGCAGGGAGTCGCGGCCGGTCGAGGGGTCGACCTGTACCTGTCCGCGGCGCGACGTGTCTGGACCGAGCTGCCCGCCGTCGTACGGAGTCGTGACAACGGCGCGGTGCGGGCCGCGGCGACCGCCGTGCTGCAGGTCGTCGACGACGCGGTGGCGTCTTTCGCGGAGGGTCATGCCGAAGCCGGCCGCGAACGCGTACGCCGCGAGGAGGTGCTGCGACGCGAGCTCGTCGAGGACCTCCTGCGCGGCGACGCCCACCTCAGTGAGCTGGTGGAGCGGGCGGAGCCCTTCGGTCTGGACCTCACCCGCGCCCACCAGGTCGCCCTCGCGGAGCCGCGCCGGCGACTCCCCTCGATCGCGGCGGCCACCTCCGCGCTGGAACGGGTCGTGCTCGACCGCTTCGGTGATCGCGACGTCCTGGTCGCCACCAAGGACGGGCGGGTCGTCGTACTGGCCCTCGCCGACGCCACCGGCGCGTCCACGACGGCGGGTGGGCTGAAGGGCACCGGTGATCTGGGCAAGATCGTGCACGGCGAGCTCAACCGGCTCCGCCAGGGCTCGCCGTGGCGCGTGGCCGTGGGTCGAGCGCATCCGGGCGCGTACGGGATCGCCCGCTCCTACGAAGAGGCCCGCGAGGGGCTGACGATGGCCACGCGCCTGCACCTGGGCGGGCCCATCGTCGAGACCCGCGACGTGTTGACCTACCGGGTGCTGGCTCGCGACCAGCCGGCGCTCGTCGACCTGGTCCATTCGGTGCTGGAGCCCCTTCGGGAGGCCCGCGGGGGTGCCGGGCCGCTCCTGGAGACCCTCGCGGCCTACTTCGACTCCGGATGTGTGGCCACCGCAGCGGCCGCCCGGCTCCATCTGTCGGTGCGTGCGGTGACCTACCGCCTCGACCGGGCCAAGTCGCTCACCGGCTTCGACCCTCTAGATCCCGGTGACCGCTTCACCCTCCAGATCGCCGTGCTCGGAGCGAAGCTCCTCGGCTGGCCCGAGCACCAGGTGCCCAACCCCACCGGGTGAACGGCATACCCACCCGTCGGCGCGAACCTTGCTGGTGACCGGCAGTCCGAGACCCCGTTTCCGGCCGACCGGCGGGGCTGCATCCCGGACGACCATCCGGAACAGTGCTCATGCCCCATCAGCGAGTCGCAGGAGGCGAACGATGGCAGAGCGTCCCGACGTACGGCTACGGCGGATCTACGACGATCCCACCGACGACGACGGAATCCGCGTGCTGGTGGACCGGCGCTGGCCGCGGGGCGTGAGCAAGGCCAGGGCCGGTCTGGACGAGTGGTGCACCGACGTGGCGCCCTCCGACGCGCTGCGCACCTGGTACGGCCATGCTCCGGAGAAGTTCGAGGAGTTCAGGTCGCGCTACCTCGAGGAGCTCCAGGACCCCGACCGGGCCGCGGCGCTGCGGCACCTGCGCGCGATGACGGCTCACGATCGGGTGACGATCCTCACCGCGACCAAGAACGTCCAGATCAGCCAGGCAGCGGTTCTCGTCAAGCTCCTCCAGGACTGAGCCGGCCGGGTTGCCGGCGTACGGCAACCCCGCGAGCGTTACCCGGCCGGGCCCGGGCCTTGCCCCGCGGCGCCCCGGGGAGCACCCTGGAGGTACCGGCCACCCGAAGGAGCACCTCATGGCGCTGGTCGCCGAGACACCCGTGCAGGACACCGACTCCACCACCATCCCGCGCTCGGCCGAGACGCCCGTGCCCGATGCCCTGGCCTGGGACCTGACGTGGGACGCGGTCGACCAGTGGGGAGCTCAGTCGTTCCCCGCCAGCGACCCGCCCGCCAACTGGTGACGGGCCCGACCTCGACCCTCCGTGCTTACGCGGCCGCGGAGGGCCGCGTCACGAGCACGGTCCGGAACACGTGCCAGCACATGGCCGTGAAGACCAGCACCCAGGCGGCGAGGGCCACCCACAGCCCCGCTCGGCCGACGCCCTCCACGATCGGCAGGTGGTCGGCCCGGCCGAGGTAGATGCCGGCGACCGCGTACATGCCCAGAGGGAACACCATGCTCCACAGGGTCGCCTCGTACACCAGCGGGACCCGGCAGTGGGCATGGCGCCACCAGCCGGCGGCCACCAGCACCGGGATCAGCCAGGTGGCGAAGGCCCAGAACACCACGGCCAGACCGGCCACCAGGTCGCGGGTCACCGCCACCATCGGCGCATCGGCCATCTGCACGATGCGGGCGCCTGCCAGCACGGTGATGGCCAGCGCGCCCATGGAGACCCAGTACGGCGGGGTCAGCTCCTCCGGCCCGAACGCGTAGAGCATCAGCCGTAGCGACACGATCAACCCCGCGGCGCAGTACAGGGCCACGCCGACCGACCACGACATGATGGCCAGCACGGCCAGCTCTCGGCGCGCCTGGTCGAAGACCGGTTCGATGGTGGCCGCCGCGACGGCCACCGACTGGCTGGCCACCACCCAGATGAACCAGGTCCCGTTGGCGGTGGCGACCACGGGACGCTCCTCGCGTCCCAGGACGGCGGTCCACGGGACGACGTACCCCAGCACCAGCCAGGCCAGCCCGGACGCCACGAGCAGACCGGCGGTGACCCCCGGATGACCGGCGACTCCGAGGCGCACCCCCAGGACGTTGGTCCCGGCCACGAATGTGAAGAAGCCGAAGGCCCGACGCGGATCCAGGAAGTCGCTGACCACGGCATGCCGGTAGACGACGAAGCGCGCGGTCGTGAGGCCGAGCAGCACGACGAAGGCGCCGGCGCACACCACGAGAAGGACATCCGACATCAGGCGATGACCCTCGAGGTGCGTGCCGACCGAGATGATGCCCGTCGCCATGACCAGGGCGAAGTAGCCCGGCGTGAGGCCCTCGACCGCACGGCCCAGGCGCGCTCCGAATTCGTCAGCCACCGACGGAGTCTCGCATCTCACGGGTTCGGGCGCTTTCGAAGCCAGCGCGGCGATGCTAACGTTTTCACCAATCGAATAGTAAATACTCAGGCGTCGCGGTGGTCCCGACCATCGAGCGGTGCCGACGGAGGTGGTCACGATGGCCTTGGTGGTCTATGCCGACTTCGGCTCGCCGGCGTGCTACCTGGCCGGCCGGAGGGTCGATGCCCTCGTCGCGGCCGGGGTGCCGGTGGACTGGCGGGCCGTGGAGTCGGATCCGCGGCTGCCGGTGGTCGGTCGCGGGATGGAGGTGGCCGCTCGCGACGCCCTGGAGCGTGAGCTCGGCTCGCTCGAGAGCCTGTTGCTGCCCGGAGAGGAGCTTCCCCGGTCCCTGCCCGGGTTCCGGCCGAACACCCGTGCCGCCGTCGCCGGGTACGCCGAGGCCTACGGCGCGGGAGCGGCCGACGACGTACGGCGTCTTCTGTTCGACGCGTACTGGATGCGTGGTGCCGACATCGGCAGCCCCGAGACCCTCCGCCGACTGCTCGCCGGACCTCTTCTGCGGGGGAGCTCGACTTCGGTGCCGGTGAGCGAGTTCGGCTACGCGGTGAGTCCGAGTCGGGGTCCGATCACGACCGGGGCGTGGCAACGCATCCGCGACTGGTCCGCG
>JAICHQ010000017.1 GCA_025924815.1 Nocardioides sp. | reverse complement strand
GCACTTGACCTCATAGATCCCGAGTCGGTCAGGGGTGGTCTGCGTGGTGGTGGTCATGCCCGGGTTCGCGTCGACCTTGATGCCCATCGCGGGAACCCAGAAGGAATGGATGACGTCGTAGCTGGTCACCCGGAAGACCACGGGGCGGTCGATCGGGAGGTACAGCTGGTCGCTCTCGACGTTGCCGTCGTCCGGGTAGGTGAACGTCCACACCCACTGCTGTCCGGTGACATCGATCTCGAGCGGCGTCGAGGCGGTCGCCGGGGAGTCCACGCTGCTCAGTGCGGCCAGGCCCCAGATCAGCAGGAACAGGCACAGCGCCGACGACGCGAACATCCACACGCCGTTCAGCCACCCGTGACCACGCAGAGGCGGCCCGTCGGGATCGTCGGGCGTCCAGTCCCCGCGGCGGCGCCACCTCCACAGGCTGTAGACCCCGAGGGTCCAGACCACGGCGGCCACCGGCGCCGACGCCACAGAGAACGCCGTGAAGGTGCGCTCCACCTCGGTCATGGTGTTGGAGGCGGATGGGCCCATCAGGTGATGCGGCACGATGAGGGCGAAGATCACCCCCAGGATCGTGAACCCGGCCCAGAGCGCAGCGATGACGCGCGCGTCCTGGCTGCGCCACCACGGCACTCGTCTCTGGGTGGTTGATGTCTCCGACACGCCTCAGCCCTCCCTCAGACTCGTCGCGATCAGGTGCGACGTCGGCCCGGTCATGTGACGGTCAACGTTCCGGACATCCACCCTCGGGTGGACATCGGTCCGCCGAACTTGGCGTAGGTGCCGTCTCCACAGGGGAACTCGCAGTTCCAGACGTACTTCCCGGGACCCTTGGTCTGGAACGTGAAGGTGACCTCGATCGGCGCGGGGTAGTCACTCCCCGGCGCCACCGGTGCATCGTCCGGGACCGCGGGCAGCGGAGCACTGACGAACAACGGGTCCTGCGCCGTGGGAGCGGCATGGATCGTGAAGGTGTGGCCGATCGCCTCGGGGTCCACCTGGGTCACCGACTTGCCGTTGACCGTCTCGGTGCCCCCGACGGTGCCGTGCACCTTCGCGAACCAGGGATTCGTGATCGCCTCGCCGCCGTCGTACTGGCTGATGGTGACCGTGACCAGAGAGTTCCGGGGGACGGTGAGGGTCGTCGTCGGCCCGTAGCTCACCCAGTCCGGTTCAGGCCCCCCGTCCTTCCCGTGCTCACCGGCCATGCTGTCGGGGTAGGTCGACAGGTGGATATAGGCGTGGTGCGGGTCGGCTCCGGCCTTCGGAACGGCCGCGAGCGCCGGCGCCGGTTGCTGGTGGAGGAAGAACCCGATCAGGGCCACGAACGCTGCGCCGCACAGAACCGTCAGCACAGGACCGAACGCACGTACTTTCATCGTCCACCCCCAGGGGGATTCTGCTGCCGGAGCAGACCCGCGCACTTTCTAGGCCGATGGTTGGAACGTGTCAACGAAGGAGGCGCCCCAAAACGCCTACATGACAAAGCCGTCATGTCGGCAGACCCGGCGGAGCGGGAGAGGACGACGTCGCGGTGTCGACTCGGCCCGATTTCGGCGAAGTGTGTCTAAAATGCGGAAGCTTGATCTCGGGGGAAGTGTGGGGTGGCCATGTCCCGCGATCGCGTCCTGGTGATCGACGACGAACCTGGCGTCCTCCGTTTCGTGTCGCGGGCTCTGCGCGCGGAGGGTGTCGACGTCGATACCTCCGACGTCGGCGCGGAGGGTTACGAGATGGCCGTTTCCCAGCCCTATCGGCTGGTGATCCTCGATCTCGTCATGCCCGGCGTCGACGGGATGACGCTTCTCAAACGGCTGCTCCATCACCGGCCCGACCAGGCAGTCCTGGTGCTCTCGTGCCTGACCGACACCAGGACCAAGGTGCGGGCGCTCGACCAGGGTGCGGCCGACTATCTCGGCAAGCCGTTCGCCCTCAACGAGCTCCTCGCCCGGGTCCGGGCCCGGATGAGGGAGTCGCCGGTCAGGGACGGCGTCCTCCTGAGAGCGAGCGACTTCGTGCTGGACCCCGTGCGCCACGAGGTCACGACGAGGACCAGCACGGTGGTGCTGACCCGACGCGAGTCGGCGCTGCTCGGCGAGCTGATCCAGCACGCCGGCCACAGCGTCTCGAAGCAGCGGCTGCTCGCCGAGGTGTGGGGCTACGACTTCGACCCGGAGACCAATGTGGTGGACGTGTGCGTGCGGAGGATCCGGCAGAAGCTCGGCGGCGGCGCGATCTCCACGGTGAGGGGGGTCGGCTATGGCGTCGATCTCTGAGGTCGCGTTCAGGGCTCGGCATCGGCCGGCGCTCGTCTGGCACCAGCATCGGGCGGACATCCTCTGGTGGTGCTTCGTGGCGGTCAACGTGTGGGCCATCGTCATGTTGCGGGCCTGGGCCACCGTGCCCTTCCACTTCATCTGGATCGGCCTCACCTTGATGTACGGCTGGCGGGTGTGGAGCCTGAAGGTCACCGCCCTCTCGCTCTCGGTCATCGTGGTTCTGACCGGGGTGACGATGCTGGACGACGTCCTCCGGGGCTACCAGGAGCCCGATGAGCTCACGGAGATCCCGTTGATGGCGACGGTCTTCCTCGTGATGGTCCTCTACGTCCAGCGGTATGCGAGCGCACAGCAGGAGACCGAGCAGATCGCGGCTCGCAACCTCGCCCTCGTGGAGCAGAGCCGGACCCTCGTCCAGAACGCATCGCACGTCCTTCGCACACCGCTCACCATCGCTCTGGGTCATGCCGAGCTCCTGCAGCAGGCTGCCACGACCCCGGAGATGACCGACGACGCCCGGGTCGTCGTCAACGAGCTGACCCGCCTGAAGCAGATCACCGACAGGTTCCTGCGACTGGCCAAGAGCGAGCAGCCAGACTTCCTGTATCCGATGGAGACCGCTGTCGGTGAGCTCGTCACCGCCACGGTCACCCGCTGGATGGCCACGCATCCGCTCGTCGGTCTCGGGGCCGTGGAGGGCGACGTGATGTCGCTGGACCCCGGCCGCGTGGCCGAAGCACTCGACGAGCTGATCGGCAACGCCATCGTCCACTGCCCGGCCGCACCGATCGAGGTCTACGCATCGCGGCGCGCTGATCGCTACGTCATCTCCGTGGCCGACCGCGGACCCGGCATCCCACCTGGGATGACGTCGTCGGTGTTCGACAGGTTCACCCACGGCATCGAGAGCCGTCCACGTGGGGCCGGCCTGGGTTTGGCGATCGTCAAGGCCGTCAGCGAAGGGCACGGCGGCACGGCGAAGGTCAGGAATAGACGAGGAGGAGGCAGCGTCTTCGAGATGGCACTCCCGTTCGCTCCCTTGGTGCCCGAGCCTCTGGACACCTCCTATTCGCTCAGGGGCGTCACCGGCACGGCGTGAGCGCAGGACGCCAGCCAGGCCTGCGAAGCCGGCTCATCGACCTCGGCTTCACCGAGGATCTCCTGATCTCCGGTGAGGGCGACGGACAGATCCATCACTGCCAGCCGGGCTGGCCGAAGGGCGGGCGGCTCCTGCTGTCCAGCACCGGCGAGCGCACCACCACGTGCCGGCCAGGAACGAGCTCACTCCATGTCGTGACGGCTGATCGGACACGGTCATGGCCAGGGCACGCCCTCTGGACGCGCCCGTCGTGGACGAGCTCGTCGAGCAGACCGAGTACCCGTCCCGTGATTTCACGGTGGCCGACCCCGACGGCAACCACTGGACGTTCGCAACCTTCGCCGGCCCGCACGAGCGAGCCGAGCTAGGCCACGACTGTTCTCAGAAGCACCGTCAGGTCAACCCGGTCAACACTCCACCTGGACCGAGCAGATCGACACCTTGCTCCCTGCCTTGGTCGACCAACCGCTGGGCGATCTGCTGCTTCTCATCCTCGTCGAGGTCCACAGGCTCGATCGTGTCCGTCATGATCCTGCTTCCCGCCAAGCAATCGCTCGGCGTGTCAGGCCCTCGTACCGGCTGCGAGCGACGACAGCGGGCTGGTGACGCCTCCAGGAGGTCGAGGCCTCCGGGCGAAGGCCATGGTGCGTCGGGAGACCTGACCGTGGGAGCGGGGGACGACTCACGGTTGCCATTCAGGACCCGTCCCGGTCATCGCGGGAACGCCCGTGTGGACGGCCAGCGGGTGCCGGCGTCGGTGTCGGAGCAGGCCGGCAAGCACGATGCCGACTCCGCCTGCCCATAGTGCGGTGGACAGGAACGCAGGCTCGGGGCCGAGAGCGGAACTCAGCCAGGCGGCCGCGATCGGACCGGACGACATGCTGATCGCCCACACCAGGTTCAACAGGCCGACCACGAGTCCGAGGTTGCCGCTGTGCGCAGTCTCGGAGGCCGCGGCCAGCCGGTAGCTGACCGTGTTCAGCTGGGCACGGGGCAGGGTGATGGCCAGGAGGCAGGTCACCAGCACGACGCTGCTGTCGGTGAAGGCGGCGGGCGCCGTGGCCACACCCATCACCAGGCAGCCCGCGACGGCCGCGGTGGCTGTCACGGTTGCCGCACGCGCTCGAGCAGTGCAGGCGCTGGCCGCGACGTAGACCAGGCCGCTGGCCGAGAATGCAAGTCCGATCCCGGTAGCTGATTGACCGGCGCGGTACAGCTGCAGCGGCACCAGCAGCTGGATGGCGCCGGAGACCGCGCCCACGGCGACCATGGCAGCCAGGGCTGCCCGCAGCTCACTGCTCCTGGCGACCTGTCGGGTCACGGTCGTCCACCGCATGGTGGTCCGCCGTGACAGCGCAGGACGGCGCCCGGTCAAGGCGAGAGGAAGTGCAAGGCAGGCACTCGTGCCGGCCAGGAAGGCGAACGGCAGCCCGAGACCGAAGCGATCGGCGAGCGTGCCGGCCACCAGCGGTCCGGCGATCGAGCCGGCTGCGGCACTGGTCACGATGGCACCCACCCGGCCACTGGAACCTTGCCGGGAATCGCTCAGCCACGCAGGTCCGCTGGTCCAGATGGCCGTTGTGGCCAAGCCGAACGCGAACCGGCCCAGGACGAACGGAACCAGACCGGGCAGCGCCTGCAGGACGCAGGACAGCGTCAGCACCGCCGCGGCGGCGAATGTCAGGTCTCGTGCCCCGAGCCGGTCGCACAGCCATCCTGCCGGGACCGATGCCACGATCATCGTCAGGCTCGGCAGCGCGAGCAGCCACGAGAGCGTGGCCGCGGAGATCCCGAAGTCGTGCTGGAGAATAGGGAGCAGTGGCAGCACGGCGTACTGGGTCATGCTGCTGAGCACCAGGAGACTGTGCACCAACACGGCGACCGGGTCGGTGAACCGGCGCGCCGCGCTTTCGACCACCTGCCGCCGACTCACCCGCAGCACCTCTGCCTTCCAGGTCGCCGCCGGGACGCGCGACTGTCCACACGCCGACAACCTCATCCTGACGACCCCAGATACATCAGGTCCAGTGAAGAAAAATGAAGAAACACATTACTTTTAATACATGGAATTGAACCTGACGCGGCTACGGATGCTGCGCGAAGTGGCCCACCGCGGCAGCATCACCGCCGCGGCCCACTCGCTGAGCTACTCCCCTTCGGGCATCTCCCAGCAGATCGCCGCTCTCGAGCACGAGGTCGGCGCTGCGTTGCTCGAAAGGGTAGGTCGCGGCATCCGACTGACCGAGGTCGGCCGAGTGCTGGCAGGCCATGCGGAGATCATCCTCGACGCGGAGGGCGCCGCCCTCGCCGCGGTGGAGTCCGCGCGCGACAGCTACGCCGGTCGGCTGAAGGTCGGCGTTTTCGCCACCGTCGCCGCCGGGCTGCTGCCCGCGGTGATCGCCGCCCTCGAGGCGGACCATCCCGAACTCGTGATCGAGACCCGGGAGGTCGACCCCGAGGACGCCATCGCGGACGTCCGTCTGGGACAACTCGATGCTGCGTTCCTCATCGACTACCCGGAGGCGAGCGAACCGTGGCCCGCCAGCCTCAGCGTCGTCCAGATCGGCTCCGAGGACTTCCAGGTCGCCACGCGAGCAGGCCGACTCGACAACGACAGGCCACAGCTGAGCGATCTCGCCGACTTGGACTGGATCATCTCCGGACCCCAGACCTACTACGGCAGAGCCATGCGAACCGCGTGTGCGCGGGCGGGCTTCGAACCGCGCATCCGACACCAGGTCAACGAGCAGGCGACCGCGCTGGCGATGGTGGCAGCCGGACTCGGCATCACCTTGATGTCCGAGCTCGGCCGCACGTTCGTGCCCGAAGGCGTGGAAACACATCCCCTGCGAGGCGGTCTGCGACGCCACCTGCTGATCGCCCACCACCCAGCCTCGCTGGGCCGCCCCGCGATGGGGGCGTTCATCGATGCCGTTGGGCACGTACAGCGAGCGCGAGTGCCCTCGGGGTCACTCAGATAGGCCGGGCCCGTGACGAGCGGATGCTGATGATCGTCTTCCCCTGGTGCCTCTCGGTGGAGTTCAAGGTTGCGACGGCCTCGTCGAGTGGGGCGACAGTTCCGATGTTCGTTCGCAGTCTTCCGTGCGAACACGCGGCGCGATCTCGACCAGTTGGAAACGGTCCGCCTCGACGACGAAGTCGACGGCCAGGCCGCCGGCCGGGCGAGCCTCGACCGGACCTACGACGGACACCAGGACGCCGCCCGCTTTGCTTATGCCCGCGGACCTCTTCTGGACGTCGCCGCCGATGACTTCGAAGGCCACGTCGACATCGCCGACGCTCTCCACGGCGTCCTTCTCCTCGAGGTCGAGGAACTCGTGCGCGCCGAAGTCGAGCACCTCGTCTCGGCCGGCTGGTGCCGTCGACGTGGGCGCCCGCCCTCGCGGGGTGAGCTGGGTGACCATCGTGCGGACCGCTCCGAGGGCGCCGTGGGCGAGGACGCTCTGTCCTGCTTGCACGCGGACGTGCTGGAACAATCCCTGGCAAGCACCTCGACCGGCTCGACGTACCGGTGACCTCCACCACCCCTTCGCTCGTCTTCATCGTCAGCGTGCTGGGCATGGTGACAGCGGCCAGCTTGCTGGTCTCAGTCCCCGGCCGAACTGATCTCACATAGGCGTTCGCACCGATCGCCGGACAGCTCAGCGGGCATCGACACACAGGAGCTCCGACCCCTGGCCCGCCGAGACTCGGAGCTCGCGTGCGGTGCCTCCCGGCACGTTGTTCAGAGGAAGTTCACAGTCGTCCACTATTGGAATTGTGTATCTACTATGCTGGATGCGACGGAGTCAGCGAGGCCCGGCTCGCTGATGTGACAACCTATCCGGCGTCCGTCACCCGCTCGGGGGACCGACGCTCCTGATGAACCGGAGGTATCCCATGTCGAAACGACCGCCTGTCCCGCCGTTCGACCGCGAGGCCGCGATCAAGAAGGTGCAAGGAGCTGAGGACGCCTGGAACTCCAAGGACCCCGAACGCGTGTCGCTGGGGTACTCGGAAAGCTCGGTGTGGCGGAATCGGGACGAGTTCCTCACCGGCCGACCGGCGATCGTCGAGTTCCTGAAGCAGAAGTGGCAGCGCGAGTTGGACTACTCCCTGCGCAAAGCCATGTGGGCGTTCACCGAGAACCGGATCGCGGTGCGCTTCCAGTACGAGTCGCACGATGCGAGTGGTCAGTGGTACCGAACCTACGGCAACGAGCTCTGGGAGTTCGACCAGGATGGGCTGACCAGTCGGCGTGAGGCCAGTTTCAACGACGTGAAGATCAATCCCGCCCAGCGGCGGTATTTCGGACCGCGCCCCGTCGAGGAGCATGGCACCGAAATCCCGTTGCGCTGACGGGCTCGAACTGGACCTGGCGGGCGACGGCCGACCCGAACCTCTTGCCATGAGTCAGCGCAGGGCATCCTCGCCCCGGAACCGGGAGCCAGGTGAGCAACGGTGTGCCCCTCGAGACTCTGGGCGTCGCGGCCGGCACGGCTCCGTGATTCCCTGCGGGCGCCGCTAGCCGAGGAGCGAGTGCGCGGTGAACTCCTGAGGCCCCACAGGGACCTCAGGAGCGACGTCAGTACCATCGGGTTGGACACGCACCGACGTCCCACACGTCGGGTCAGCGACAGGCGCGTTTGGCGACTGCGTGGCCGATCATGTAGGCGTCCTCCATCGCGTCACGAAAGTGGATCCCGCCCCAGATGCGCGACATGAAGGCGTCGTGCTCCAGGGTCGTCAGGCTTGTGTACGTGCGCGGCGTCCCCGACCCGTTCAGCGTCAACGCGATGTCACTGAGGTGGCATCGCACCGACTCGGCGAACGCACTCGTGATCGTGCCGTGGCCGCTCGGCCAGTCCGGGTAGGGTGGCAGAGGCAGTACGGACGTCCATCCCGGCACCGGCTCGGTCAGCGGGTCGCCGTCGTCGGAGGTGATCCCCGCGACCGGACGCCAGAACCCGTTGACGAACTTGTGCCGCCAGGTCTGGCGCATCGCCTCTGCTGTCGCGCGATCCAGGTCCGCGAACAGGTCCGTAGTCACCGCCAGGCTCAGCGGGTGCTCGCGAAGGTGGGCGATCAGCGCGTTGCGGTATAAGGCGAAGGCCGGAACGTTGAAGAAGTTCGCGGTCGCGGCCTTGTCGGCGTCCGCGCCGGCGCGACCGTCGGCCTGGACCTCGGCCAGGTCCTTCCGGTAGGCGGCGCTGCCGATCGGGTCCGGTCCGTTGAGGGCCACGGGTCTGCCTCCAAGGACCCGATCGACGAAGCCGTACCAGGCCACGGCCATCGGTCGCGCGTCGGTCCAGACGCCGATGGCAGGCTCGGCGGAGTAGACGATCGAGGAGTCGTCTCTGCCGTCACCGACCCGCGACTCGATGAGGGCGTCGGCCTCGGCAGCGCCGATCGCGACGCCCCGGGCCTTGGCGGGACCGTCCGGCACCCCGGCGAGACTCTCTACGAGCGTCGCATCCAGGATGCCCAACGAGGCCGGGAAGTACTCCACGAGTACGTCGTGGGCTGCCTGGGCGACCGCGGCGGTCTCGGACGAGTGCCCCCTCTTCACGGACGTGTGGACCGCTCGGTCGACGGCCGTGCTGGTGAACGACAGGTAGAGCGCCTGTGCCGGCGTGAACGGCACAGTGGCCAGGGCGGCGCCCTGCCAGACGAGCGCGATCTCTGCCGAGCCGGGCTCCTGCGCCGCCGCCCCGGATGTGGGCGGTGCCGTGACCGCGGCGAGACCGGCAGCGACGGCGGTGGCGGTGATGCCGGCCAAGCGTCGGCGGGTGATCTTCATGGCCTTTCTCCTCCTCGAGACTTTAGGTGATGACGTCGTGGCGCCCGGTGTCGCGCCAGCTGGTGCTTCCTGGCAAGGACGATGCCGCCCGTTAACAAGGGACCGTCAACGCGGTATCAGTTGGTTATCACCCGAGGTGGTCGAGGGCGGTGAGTCGAGGAGGGACCGCGCGGTCACCACGACGACTCAGCGTGCATGCAGCATCAGCAGGTGTTCGGCGACCCGGGCGTTGTGCTGGTTGAGCCCGGTGTGGCTCTGCATCAGGTACTCGGCCACCCGGGCGTTGTGCACGGGTGTGCCGACCGGCGCGGACCGTCCGGCCTGCGCGGGTGCCGCGAGCAGGAGGCCCGCAGCGAGGGCTGTGGCGATGATGCCGGCCGAGCGGCGGCGATGGGCGATCTTCATGGTCAGTTCTCCTATCGAGACTGTGTGGTGACATGGCGCTGGTCGATGTAGTGGCACCTGTCGGCACTGACAAGCGCAACGCCGGCCGGTATCAGCGAATCGTCGCCGCGGTATCAGGCCGTTATCAGTCCCGTTGACCGGAGTCGCAGCACGCCTCACATTGAGTCCGTGGGCATCGGAGTGCTGGGCCCCTTGACGATCGGGGATGACGGCGCGTTGTCGCCGCGCGACCGTGTCGTGCTCTCGGCCCTCGTGGTCCGCAACGGGTCGGCGACGTCTGCGGAGCAGCTGGCCGACGCCTTGTGGGGAGACCAACCACCTGCTTCGTGGCACAAGGTCGTCCCGGGCTGCGTGAACCGGCTCCGGAAGGTCCTGGGGGTGTCCGCGATCGTCACCTCCGCCAACGGTTACCGGCTCGAGCTTCCTGACGACGAGGTCGACGTACGCCGGTTCGAGCGGCTCGCCGGCAAAGGGCATCAGATGCTGGCGCTCGGCGAGCCCGACCGCGCGATCCTCGCCTTCCGCGAGGCCCTTGCGCTGTGGCGAGGGCCCCCCCTTTGCGATGTCGAGGAGTGGGCCCTCGCACGCGTCGAGGTGGAGCGGCTGGAGGAGCTGCGCCTGGAGGCGGAGGAGGCCGTCATCGACGCGAGCCTGCGGGTCGGGCTCCAGGCGGGCATCATGGCCGAGGCGCGATCGCGGGTGGCACAGGCTCCGGTCCGGGAGCGACGTTGGGCACTCCTGGCCCTCGCGCAGTACCTCGCCGGTGCCCAGGCCGACGCCTTGGTCACCCTGCGCCGCGCCCGGGAGCTGCTGACCCGCGAGCTGGGCCTCGATCCCGGGCGTGAGCTGGCGCAGCTGGAGCAGGCCGTCCTCCGTCAGGACCCCTCACTCACCGCTGCCACAGTCCTCCCGCGCCCGGTCGCGCGCTGCCCCTATCCCGGGCTGCTGCCGTACGACGTCGAGGACGCCGACTTCTTCTTCGGCCGGTCGGCCGACCTCGCTGCCTGCCGCCGACGGCTCCACGAGAGTGGCGTGCTCGTGCTGGTCGGTCCGTCCGGCAGTGGCAAGTCATCGTTGTTGCGGGCGGGTCTGGCCGCCTCGCTGGCCGAGGACGGCGTCGAGTGCGCGATCGTCGCCTCCGGCACACCCGAGGACGACCTGCTGGCCGAGATCGAGGCCGGCACGGACCGGACGGTGCTGGTGCTCGACCAGGTCGAGGAGGTGGTGGCCAGGCTCGGGTCACCTGCGCGCCGCGCCCGGCTCGCGGACGCGCTCGTGGCATGTGCCGGGCGCCGACCGGTGGCGCTCGCAGTCCGGGCCGACCGGTTCGGAGACCTGGCCGAGCTGCCCGGCTTCCCCGGCTTGGTCGAGCGCGGGCTGGTGTTGCTGGGTCCGCTCGGTGAGGACGCCCTGCGGCAGGCGATCGACGGTCCGGCCCGCGAAGCCGTCCTGCTCCTCGAGCCGGGACTCGTCGACGTACTGCTGCAGGACGTCCGCGACGACCCCGGTGCTCTTCCCCTGCTCTCGCACGCCCTGCGTGAGACTTGGGAGCGTCGCGAGGGCCGCACGCTCACCGTCGAGGGTTACCGGGTGTCCGGCGGCATCCGCGGCGCCGTCGCCCGCTCAGCCGAGCAGGTGTACGACAATCTGCCGGACGAGGACCGTGCCAAGCTCCGCGGGCTGATGCTCCGACTGCTCACCCTGGCTCCGGGCGGTGAACCGCTGCGCTCGGCCGTGCCACGCGGGGCGATCCCCGCGGATGCTGCCCATGCGCATCTGGTGGAGCGCCTGGTGCAGGCGCGCCTGGTGACGGCCGACGCGGATGTCCTCGACCTAGCGCACGAGACCCTGGCCCGGGCCTGGCCGCGGTTACGTGGCTGGCTCGACGACGACCTCGAGGGTCAGCGCATCCTGCGCCATCTCAGTACCGCGGCGGAGAGCTGGCACGCCATGGGACGTCCGGATGCGGAGCTGTACCGCGGTGATCGACTGGCGCGAGCAAGCGCATGGCAGAGCGCCTCCGGCGCCGACCTGACCGACCACGAGTCCGACTTCCTGGCGAGGTCTCGCGAGGACGCGGACACCGCCACGGCCCAGGTCGCGCGGGCGGCCTTCGCGCGCCGGCGGACCCGGCGTCGCGTGGCCGTCCTGGTCGCCGTGGCGATGTCTCTCGCCATCATCGCCGGGCTCGCCTCGTGCATCGCGTTGCGCGAGCGGGACCAGCGTGCACAGGAGCGGCAACAGGCGGACCTGGAGCGACTCGTGTCCTCGGCCCGCCGCGCGGCCACGGTGTCCCAGGCCACCGACGACCCGGTCGAGTCGCTGTTGCTCGCAGTCGAGGCGGTGCGCCGCGACGACTCCGTCGACACCCGTGGCACGCTTCTGGGCGCATTGACCCGGAGTCCTGCGCTGGTGCGAACCGTCCCCGGCGGTGGCGACCTCGTGGCGAGCGCCGACGGAATGCGACTGTTCGTTCTCGATAGCCCTCCGCGGGCAGTCGACACCATGTCGTTCGCCACGGTCGCGAGGAACAGGGACGCGTTCGACCAGCTGCTGGCGGAGCCCGGCCTCTTCACGGTGGGCGACCGCAAGGTGTACGTCGAGTCGCCCAGTGGGCTCCGCAGGGTCCAGACGCCACAAGTGCGGGGCTGGAGGGCCACCTGGACGACCGCCGACGACGCCGGCCGTCGCATCGCCGCAGGCTTCGAGCGTGAGTCCGCCGACGCCGACCGCTACGAGTCCGCCGTCGTCGTCTGGGACCTCGATCGGCCCGCGCGTGCGCTCCTGCGGGTGACCATCCCCGGCGCATCGGATCACGGAGGCATTCACGACTTTGCGCTGGACGCCGATGGGGAGCGGTTGTACCTCGTGGCGGAGAAGCGGGCCTGGCTGCGGGGGTACGACGTCGGCAGCGGAGACGTGGTCGGCGCCGTCCCTGCGCAGCTCAATCCGGCGCGGGACCGCAGCCAGACCATGCTCAGGGTCAGCCGCGACGGCCGCACGCTGATCGCCAGCGACGGAGCCGACGTCGTGGTCGTGGACACGAAGACCATGGACGTAGCCGCCCGGTTGCGCGGGCACACGACCCGGGTGGTCACCATGGAATTCTCCGATGACGACCGGTTGGTGGCGGCGAGTGCCCTTGACGGGTCCACTCTGGTGTGGGATCGCAGGTCGGGGGAACTGCTCGAGCGGTTGGAGGGCGTCCGGCTGCCCGCGGACAGCCTCGCCTTCTCGCCGGACTCCACGACCCTCTACGCCTCGGTGGAGGACAGCATCCTGGTGTGGGACCTCGCGGGGAGTCGGCGGTTCGTGTCGACGGTGAACGAGCCACTCGGCCGGTTCGGATACCTGGTGGTGCCGGCACCGGACGGCGAGTCCTCGGCGTACTTCCGGGCCACGGTCACGACCTTCGGCCGGGACACCACGTTCGACCTCGTGACGGCACGCGGGCGGCACAGGCCGGTGGCCGCCAGCTTCGCGAACTGGGGCGCCTACTCACCTTCCGGCGACCTGGTCGCCACGGTCGTCGATCGCCGGATCCAGGTCTGGAACCCGCGGAACGGCCACCTCCTCCGGGAGACGAAGGTGCCCGGAATCCGACGGGCCGAGGCGGTCACCTTCACCGCGAACGGGGCGTGGATCGTGGTCGGCGACCAGGACGGAACCATCCAGGCAGTCGACGCCGCCACCCTGGCACCGGTCGGTGAGCAGATCAGCGTCGACCAGCGCCTCGTCGACCTCGTCGCGGGTGCGGACGGGACCGACGTGCTCGTGCTGATCGGGCCGGTCGACGCGGAGAGCTTCCCGATGTACGCCGAGGTCGACCCGGCTACCGGTCACATCGACGAGAGTCCGCTGCATGGCGGCGTGCAGCTGAACTTCGCGGCGGTCTCGCCGGACGGCGAGCGGCTGGCGGTCACCTCGGGGGGGCTCGCCGGACTGATCGACCTCCGAAGAGGGCGCTGGATCTCTCGGCTCGTCAACGCGGACAGTGAGATCGCGACCCGCGTCGACTTCAACGACGACGGCACCCGTTTCGTGACCAGCGGTCTGGAGGGACGCGCCGTGCTCTGGGACGGGCTGACCGGAGAACGCCTCGCCGCCGTCCAGCCCGCAGGGCCCGAGTTCGAGACCGGCGTGGTGTTCCTGCCGGACGGCCACACCGTCCAGATCGCAGCCTCCAACGGGCAGATGTTCCGCTGGGACACCGACCCGGTGTCGTGGGTCACCTATGCCTGTCGGGTGGCCGGCCGCAACCTCGACACGGACGAGTGGCGCGAGGTGTTCGGGCCCGAGCCCTATCGATCGACCTGCGACGAGTGGCCGTCCGCGATCGAGTCGTGACGTCCTGCCACATGGCGCGAAGAGCAGTCAGCTGGCTCGCCCGAGGGCAGGCGCTCGGCGTCGGTGCCCGCCGTCACCCTCCTCGGCGTGGACGACGTACACCGGGCTGTCCGACGCTGCGATCAGGGCGGCGAAGTCGCGATCGGCGGCGATGTACTCGAGGTATTCGACGCACAGCCGGACCGCGTCGTTGGCCTTCTTCTGCTTGAGGTCCTGATGAGATCTCGCTGGTGCGGCGAGGCAGCTTGGCGGATCTTGTCATCAACTGGAAGAGGCGGATCAGGGTGGCCATCAACCCGCTGCCCACTTGCTGCTGCAGCCGAATGGCAGCCCGGAACAACCCGGCCTCGTCCTCCGTCGTCAGGTTGATTCCTGGCGACCGAGAACGACACCTACGGCGGCGAGGCCCTTTCGCCAACGGCCCGGGCGATGATCTGTTGCCCAGCCGCCCCGTTGCCCTCGTGTCCGGCGCAGCCCAAGGCCTCGGCCACACCATCGGCCAGCGACTGGCCCGCGACGGATTCGCCGTTGCCGTCAACGACCTCGTGTCCGACAGTCGAGTCGAAAGCCTGCCGGTCATGTACATCGAGCCGGACCCCCGTAACTGGTGGCACCAAATCGACGTCCGCCTCTCGGGGCACTTCCGCCTTGTCCAGGCAGTGGCGGCTGCCACGCGTGGCGCGGGGCAGGCCGGATCGTCATTCCGGGGTGGGGCGTCGGACGCCCAGGGCGACCGCGTTGGCCGCGTCGAAGCCCCGGCCGATTGCCCTCATCAAAGGTCTAGGTCGGGAGCTGGTCGGTCACCTGCTCGGTAGTGGTGTTGTCGACGGCGGCCGGGGGCGTCGAGTCCGAGGTAGCGGCGGCCTTCGGCCCACTCGTCTTGCTGCTCGGCCAGAACGGCGCAGACGAGCCGGATGATCGAGGATCGATCGGGGAAGATGCCGACGACGCGGCCCGTCGACCGCCTTCTGCGGCAGCGGAACCAGGGATCCCGGACCGACGTGGCGGTATGTCGTTGCCGAGATCCGGTCGGGTGGCCAATCCGCACGGTCGCGACACGTACCGCGAGGACCGTCGCTCAGAACTGGCAGTTGTCGATGTTCTTCGCGTTGAACGTTATCGGGTAGGTAAACGGACCAGGACTGGATCGAGGATCCGTTGGCTCCGCGAGCATGCTCACGGGCGTACTCAGTTACGATCGCACCGAGTTGGATCGGCTGACGGCGAGCTGGGTGTTCGGGAGGATTGACACGTGAGAGGGCCCGGCCGAGCGCGCCCGTCCGTCGACCCGACCCGTCCTTGTGGGGGCGCTCGGTGACCGGGGATTGGGAGGCCCCCACCCATCGAGATGTGGCGGCGGCGCGGGACCGGCTCGCAGGTCACGCCCACCAGACACCGGTGCTGACCTCCTCCCGGCTCACCGCGCAGAGCGGTGCCGAGGTCGTGCACTTCAAGTGTGAGGCCCTGCAACGGAGCGGATCCTTCAAGTTCCGTGGCGCGTACAACGCCATCTCGCAGTTCACGGACGAGCAGCGCCGGGCCGGGGTCCTCGCCTACTCCTCGGGCAATCACGCGCAGGCGATCGGACTCGCTGCCCGCATGCTCGAAGTGCCCGCCGTGGTGATCATGCCGGACGACGCCCCGGCGGTAAAGGTCGACGCAACTCTAGGCTACGGCGCCGAGGTCGTGCGCTACGACCGCTATGCCGAGGATCGCGAGGAGATCGGCGCCCGGCTTGCCCTCGAGCGCGGCATGACCCTGGTCCCGCCGTACGACCACCCCCACGTCATCGCGGGCCAAGGCACGGCGACCGCCGAGCTCCACGAAGTGGTGGGGCCGCTCGATGTGCTCGTTGTCCCGGTCGGCGGCGGTGGGCTGCTCGCCGGAGCCTGCCTGGCCACTCGAGCACTTGCGCCCCAATGCGAGATCTACGGAGTCGAACCGGAGGCCGGGGATGACGGGCGCCAATCACTCCGGCGTGGACGGATCGTGCACATCGACACGCCGACGACGATTGCCGACGGTGCCCAGACCCAGCATCTAGGGACCTGGACCTTTCCGATCATCCAGCGGGAGGTGACGGACATCCTCACCGTCACCGACGAGCAGCTCGTGGCCGCGATCCGCACCCTCGCCGGAACAATGAAGCTCCTCGTGGAACCGACCGGCTGCCTGGGTGTCGCCGCGCTCTCCCAGCTGTCGCTCACGGGCAAGCGGGTCGGGGTGCTGCTCAGCGGCGGCAACGTCGACCTGGTGCGCTACGGCCGGCTGTTGGTGGGAGACGCACGGTGAGCGCCTCGCTGCCACGGGTCGTGATCGTGCGGCGGGTGGCAGCATCGCCGGCACCCGAACCCACGGCGGAGACCGGCACTACCAGCCGGGCGCCCTCGATCGACCTTTCCCATGTGTTGGCGGTCGTGCTGGGTCTGACGAACCGTTACGCGCAGCCAACGGCCTGGCGGCACAAAGACCTGACGCCGCGACGCTCAACTCGGAAGTCGACGCCGTTCCCCGGGGAACTCCGAGCTGAGCACGAGCGTATCTGGACACGTTGTCGTCTACCTGGCGTTCTCGATCCACCGCGATACGGCTGCGGCCGCTACTGACAGCGGGATCGCGCCGTTGCGGATGACAGCCCAGTGGAAGCCGGGCAGCTCGAACGCCGGCCCCAGTGCCGCCTGGGCCTCGCCCCGCAGGCGGAGGATCTCGCGCTTGCCGATCTCGTAGGCGCACGCCTGCCCGGGCCAGACGATGTAGCGGTCGATCTCGTTCTCGACGTTCTCGCGGGTCGTCGCGGTGTTCTTCCACATGAAGTCCACGGCGCGCTGGCGCGTCCAGCCCTGGGCGTGCATGCCGGTGTCGACCACGAGCCGGCAGGCGCGCAGCGCCTGGAACGACAGCATCCCCAGCCGGGAGAAGTCGTCGCCGTAGAGGCCGAGCTCGTCGGCCAGGCGCTCGGTGTAGAGGCCCCAGCCCTCGTTGAAGCCGCACACCTCGGCGTCGAGGTGGCGGCGGTAGCGCGGCAGGTCGAGCTGTTGGGAGGTCGCGAGCTGGAGGTGATGACCGGGAGTCGACTCGTGGAAGCAGAGCGCCTCGTACTCGTAGCGGTAGCGGCTCGCGGGGTCGGAGGTGGCGATGCACTGGGCGCCGTTGCGGCTGCCGTCGGTCGCGGGCGGCCGGTAGTAGGCCAGCGCGCTGTTGGCCGACTCCTCCGCGCTGAGCTCCACGATGTCGCAGGTGTCGACCTCGACGTCGGTCGGGAAGTAGCGCGGCAGTGCCGCCTCGGCACGACGCATCGCGTCCGCGACGAAGCGGACGATCTCCTCGCGGGACTCGAAGCGCAGCGCCGGGTCGGCGCGCAGTCGCCGGACCACTTCGGCACGGTCGCTGGTCCCGTACGCCGACTGCCCGATCTCGGCCCAGGCCTGCTCCAGCGCGGCCAGCGCCTCCAGCCCGATGGCGTGGATCCGCTCGGGCGAGAGATCGGTCGTGGTGTTCTGGGCCAGCGCCGCGGCGTACCCCTCTTCGCCACCGGGCACCCAGCAGATGCCGACCTTGTCGTCGGGACGGGCCACCGGCGCCGCCTCGGCCTCGAGTACGTCGGCCAGCGCGCCGAACGCCGGCCCGACCTGTGTCGCGACCAGAGTCGTGGCCTGCTCGCGCCAGGGGTCCGCGGCCGCACCCGCCACCGGCCGGAGCAGTGCCGACGTGGCCCCGCCGGCGGCCTCGGACCGGAGCTGCCCGATCGCGTTGCGGACGCCGACGGCCGTCGGCAGGCGGCCGTTCGCGAGCTCGTGCCGGTGGCGCACCGCCAGCTCCTGGGCGTACGCCGGCAGCCCGGCGAGCCGGGATATATAGCGATCGGCACTGGTGGAGTCCTTGACCTCGGTCGCGGCCAGCGCCTCGACCAGAGTGCCCTGCCGGCTCACGTAGCCGGCGCCGGAGATGTTGGCGGCCCACAGACTGTGGTGGGCGTCGGTCTCGGCGCCGCGCAGGAGGGCCATCAGCACCTGCCGGTCGACCTGCTCATCGTCGCTCAGCGCGCCCGGGTCGAGGTCGGCGGCGGCTCGCCCCAGCTCGGCGAAGCGGGCCTCGGCCTGGGCCGAGGTCTCGGCGCTCGGGGAGCCGGTGAGCCCGTCGAACTCGGTGAGGCCGAGCAGGGTGGCGTTGAAGGGGTCGTAGGAGTGCTTCACCGCGAAGTACGCCTCACCGAGCTCGGCGAGTCGGGTGCTCTCGTGGGGTGCGTCCGTCATGGGGTCTCCAGTTCTGTAGACGGTCGGACGACCGGCTCAGCGACCGCCCGCCTGTCGGGTGATGTAGTTGACGGCGACGAAGCGACGGAACACCCCGAGAAGGTCGTCGCCCTCGATCGCGACGGTGCGCTCGCTGACTCGCTCCACGCCGCCGACCCAGGTCGCCACCTCGGCCATGTCCCCGGTCTGGTGGTCGAGCTCGACCCGCACCGGGGAGGCCAGGTGGGGCAGGCCCAGCTCACCGGCGGCAGCCCGACGTACGGCGCGTGTGGCGGCCTCCCGGATCAGGTCGCGCGCCTCCTCGGGATGTCGGTTGAGGGCGGAGAACCGGGTCACCGACTGCTTGACCACGGCGTACTCCGCGTCGGGACCGAAGGGCAGCGTCTCCTCTCGGGTCACCTGGTCGCCGGTCACGAGTGCGATCGGAACGCCGTAGTGACGGGTCACCAGGGCGTTGATGCCGCTCTCGCCCACCCACCGGCCGTCGACCCGGATCCCCGAGAACACCTCGGGGTTGTAGGAGTGCGACATCGCCGACGGGGACCCGGAGATCGAGCCGTGGTAGCCGACGAGGAAGGCGGCGTCGGCGCTCTCATCGAGCCCCTGCATCATGTAGAGCGGCTTGTGCCGCCCGGCGAGGTACGACGCCCGACCGTGCAGCTGAACCGGGTCGAGGTTGAACATGCCGCCGTGGGAGTCGTTGACGACGATCTCGTCGGCGCCACCGGCCACGGCGCCGTCGATGGCGGCGTTGACCTCGCCGAGCATGAGCTCACACCCGAGGGCGTAGCCGTGTCCGGTCGACAGGCACTGCGACCAGTCGGAGACGCCCGCGACGCCTTCCATGTCGCACGAGATCCATACCTTCATCTGCGTCCTTCTCTCTGCGTCGGGGGGGGTCACACGGTCAGTCGCGCCCGGGCCAGCGCGGCGACCCGCGCCATCTCGTTGCCCACGAGCATCACGCCCTCGTCGACCCCCATGCCCGGCTTGGCAAGCACCTGGGTGGCGCCGCAGGCCATCGCGATGTGGGCGCTGACGCGGGCCGAGACGTCGGTCTCGTTGCAGGTGCCGCCGCAGAAGGCGCCGACCCCGGCACGGCGTACGTCGAGGAGTGCCTCGATCACGTTGCCGACCCCGCCGAGGTCGGGGGTCTTGACCTGGATCATGTCGGCGGCCCCGGCCGCCACGAAGGCCCGGATGTCGTCGAGGGTGTTGCACCACTCGTCGGCGACCAGCGCTACGTCGATGCCGCGCACGGACAGGAGCGCGCGCAGCTTCACGTAGGTCTCGATCTGAGCCTCGCGGTCACCCGCGTCGATCGGGTGCTCCAGGCGGAGGGCGAACGGCGCGGCTCGCTGCCGCAGCTCGTCGAGATAGGTTGCGATGCGGTCCAGGTCGGCCTCGAAGATGATCCCGAGCGTGCCGTAGACGTCGATGTGGATCACCGGCGCGAACCCGGGCTCCCCGATCGCGACGATGCGGTCGCGCACCCACTGCACGTAGTCCAGGAGCAGTCGCCCGTCGGAGCCGAGCTTGCCCTCGACGGTGTTGATCAGGCCGTGCGGGAAGACGTCGACCCGCTTGGTGATCATCTTGTCGACGTTGGTGTAGCGCTCGTCGCCGCTCTGGGCGTAGAGCGGCACCGGAGTCAGCACGACGCCCGTGTCGTACTCGTCACGGATCACCTCGGCCATCGTGAGCCCCGCCGACTGGGCGGCGGCGTCCAGCAGCGCCTGGGAGATGCCGTAGCGCAACGACGTCGACAGCGGGCGGCCGCCGTACTCGAGAGCGTCGATCTGGTTGCCCAGCTCCCGGAAGGACGTGATGTCGCGGCCCAGCAGCTGCGGCTGCAGCGCCTGGCCGATCTCGGCGATCAGGGCCCCCGGGTCGATCAGGGGAGCGCGACCGCCCACCCCGGCGTACTGCACCTCCGCGCAGTCGCCGTAGGCGACCCGGCCGTCCTCGAGCAGCAGCATGATCGAGACGGCGACCCCCGCCTCGCGGATCCTCCGGAACCCCGGCGTCGCCGGGTGTCCTTGGTAGAGGAAGCCGTCGTGGGCCGCGCCCTCACGGATGCTGGCCTGATCGTCGCGGAAGAAGCCCGAGCGCACGGGTACCGCGATCACGTCGACGACCTTCATCCCGAAGCTCCGTCCACGGAGAGGCGGGGTAGGAGTCTCGGCACGGCGTCGCCGACCGTCATCACGTTGTACGTCGCGCCGGGCTGACCGGCGGCGGCGCCGTGCCGGCCGTCGGGGGTCAGGGCGAGGGTGCGCAGCTCGGCGCGGAACTCGTCGGGCAGGAGCGCTGCGTCGGCCAGCATCGCCGCGCACGCCGTCGGGGGGTCGTCGCCCGCGGCGAGGCGGTCGACGACCAGGCGGGCGCCGGTGGCGCGCATCGACAGCTCGCCGCGCCCGGTGCAGGCGGCGGCGCCGAAGCGCAGGTCGCAGTAGTTGCCGGCACCCGGGACGGCGGAGTCGCCGACCCGGCCGGGGTACTTGTAGGGGTAGCCGCTGGTGGACACCCCGGTCACCAGCTCGCCGCCGGCGTCGAGCGCCAGCACGTTGATGGTGCCCCAGGGCCCCTCGTGCGGGGCGAGGCGGCGCACCAGGTCTGCGGCAGCCAGCCGGTAGGCGACGTCGCCGCTGCCGGCCGCGGTGTTCTCACCCTCCACCGACTCCTCGCTGCCGACGGCCAGGGCCGCGCGCCACTCCTGGCGCGACTCCTCGGTGAGCAGCTCCGCGGTTTCGAAGCCGCACGCCGCCGCGAACAGCTCGGCGCCCTCGCCGACGAGCAGCGCATGCTGGGGCAGCCGCTCGAGGACAGCGCGGGCCACGGAGATCGGATGGGGGTAGTGCTTCACTGCTGCGACTGCCCCGAAGGCGCGACTCGAGCCGACCATGATCGAGGCGTCGAGCTCGACCTCGCCGCGGGCGTTGGGCAGTCCCCCGGTGCCGACGTAGTGGTCGGCCAGGTTGTCCTCGCAGCGCCGCAACGCCTCCTCGACCGCGTCGAGCGCCGAGCCGCCGTCGCGCAGGATCTCCCACGCGGCCGGCAGCCCCGCCTCCGAGCGCTCGCTGCCGATGATGATCGGGGTCGTCATGCGTGCTCTCCGTCGGGGGTCTCCACATGCCAGCAGGCAGCGCACTGGGGGGTGATCCCGGGCAGCGGCAGCAGGTCGGGCTCGGTCGAGCACCGGTCGAAGGCGACCGGACACCGGGGTCGGAACCGGCAGCCGTGGCCCTCGCCGTGCTCGACCTTGTGGGCGGAGTACGGCGAGTCGTCGGCCTCCGGCTCGCCGTCGACCGCAGCCAGGGGGTCGGCGAGGTTCTCACCCGCCGTCTGCGTCGGCGCCGCCAGCATGCGGGGGACCGAGCCGATCAGCAGCTTCGTGTAGGGATGGCTCGGCGCACCGAACACCGCATCGGTGGGGCCGGTCTCGACGATCCGGCCGCGATACATGACCGCCACCCGGTCGCTGACCTGACGGACCACCGCCATGTTGTGGGAGACGAACACCATCGACAGGTCGAGCTCGGTCTTGAGGTCGATCAGCAGGTTGATGATGGTGGCCTGCACCGAGACGTCGAGAGCCGAGACCGCCTCGTCGGCGATCAGCACCTTGGGCTCGAGCGCCAGGGCACGGGCGATGCCGATGCGCTGGCGCTGCCCGCCGCTGAACTGGCGCGGCCGTCGGCCGAGCGCCTGCTGCGGCAGCCCGACGAGGTCCATCAGCTCCCGGCACCGATTGCCGGTCTCGGCCGACGGCACGATCTTGTGGTAGCGCAGCAGCTCGGTGAGCATCTGGCCGACGCTCATGCGGGGATTGAGCGAGCTGTAGGGGTCTTGGAACACCATCTGCACGTGGCGCCGTTGGGCCCGCGAGGGCCCGCCGGACAGCGACGTGCCGGCGTAGCGGATCTCGCCGGCGGTGGGGGCGTACAGACCCAAGATCGTGCGGCTCAGCGTCGACTTGCCGCATCCCGACTCCCCGACCAGTCCCAGCGTCTCGCCCTCGCGCAGCGACAGCGAGACACCGTCGACGGCCTTGACCGGCTCGATGGGTGCGCTGCGGGCCAGCCGGGCCGTCCACGGAGCACTGACGGCGAAGTACTGCTTGAGGTCGGTGACGCCGAGCACCTCCGGCCGCGTACCGGCCGAGGCGTCGGGACGTGTCTGGGCCGGAGTGCCGGCCTGGCTGCTCATCACGCCTCCTTCTCGGCCACGAAGGCGGACACGGCGCCGGACGCGAGGTCGATGTCCTGGTGCCGCACGCACGCCGTGGTGTGCGAACCGCCGACGCTGACCGGCTCCAGCTCCGGTGGGTTCGGGTCCGCAGTGCAGACGTCACGCGCGAAGGTGCAGCGCGGCGCGAAGGCACACCCCGGTGGTACGTCGACCAGCATCGGCGGCTGCCCCGGGATCGAGGCCAGGCGCTCCACGGTCGCATCGGGGTCGGGGACCGAGCGCAGCAGGGCGTCGGTGTAGGGATGCTCCGACCGGGTCAGCAACGGCAGCGACTGGCCCGCCTCGACGACCCGGCCGGCGTACATCACGTAGATCCGGCTGCACGTCTGGGAGACGACCGCGAGGTCGTGACTGACCAGCACGAGGCCGAGCTCGCGCTCGACCCGCAGCTTGTCGATGACGGCCAGCACCTGCGCCTGGATCGTGACGTCGAGCGCCGTCGTGGGCTCGTCGGCGAGGATGACCCGCGGCTCGGTCGACATCGCGATGGCGATGCAGATGCGCTGTCGCATGCCGCCCGACAACTGGTGTGGGTAGGCGCGGTAGCGCTGCTCCGGCTCGGGGATCCCGACCTGGTCCATCAGGTCGATGGCGCGCGCGTGCGCCTCGGCCTTGGACATGCCCAGCCGCCGCCGCGGCACCTCGGCGATCTGGTCGCCGACCCGCATCACCGGGTTCAGCGCGGTCAGGGAGTCCTGAAACACCATGCTGATGGCGTCGGTGAGCGCGCGTTGCCGGCGGCGCTCGGCCATGCCGAGGACGTCGACGCCGTCGAGGAGCAACGCGCCACCGGTGACGCGTGCCGGCACCGGTAGCAGGCCGAGCAGCGCGCGCAGCGTGATGCTCTTGCCGCACCCGGACTCGCCGACCAGCCCGACGGCCTCGCCTGCTCCGACGGAGAGGGACACTCCGCGGACGGCCTTGAGCTGGCCCATCGGCAACGGGATCTCGACGTGCAGGTCGACGGCCTCCAGCACGGGGGCAGCGGGACCCGACTGCGCGGGTGCGGTCATCCTCGCCTACCTCTTGTTGAACTGGTTGACGAGGCCGTCGGCGATCAGCGCCAGGGCCAGCCCGACGACGACGACGCACAGACCGGGGATGGTGGCCAGATACCACTGGGTCAACAGGGAGTTCTGGCCCTCGGCGATCATCGATCCCCACTCCGGCGAGGGTGGCGCCACGCCCAGCCCGAGATAGCTCAGGGTGACGATGGCCAGGATCGACAGCACGATGTCGCTCATCGCGTAGACGATCGCCTGCAGGATCACGTTGGGCAGCAGGTGGCGCAGCAGGATGCGCCAGGTGGGCAGGCCGCTCGCCCGCGCCGCGAGCGCATACTCCTGCTCCTTGGCCACCAGCACCTGGCCGCGCACGATCCGGCAGTAGGCCACCCAGCCGACCGCCGAGATCGCGATGTAGATGCTCTTGGTGCCCTGCCCGAGAGCGAAGACCAGGGCGATGACCAGAACGTAGAAGGGGAAGGCGACCACGATGTCGACCAGCCGCATCACGATCGTGTCGAACCAGCGACCCCACCAGCCGCACAGCAGCCCGAGGATCGACCCGATGACCAGAGGCGTCACCACCGCCAGGACCCCGACCCGCAGGTCCACCCTGGCGCCGTAGAGGATCCGCGACAGCACGTCGCGGCCCAGGTCGTCGGTGCCGAGCAGGTGCCCGGGCGACCCCGGCGCGAGCCTCGCCTGGAGGAGGTTCTGCTGCAGCGGGTCGGCGCTGGTGAGCAGGGGGGCGAAGACCGCCGCCAGGACGATCAGCGCGAAGAGCGTCAGGCCGGCGTACAACGTGATGTTGCGCTCGCCGCTTCGCTTCCTGATCGTGCTCGCATCGAAGGTCGGCAGCGGGGCCGGAAGTGTCGTCATCTCGTCTCCCGGGTCAACCGAGCCGGACTCGCGGATCGAGGGCGGCGTGGGCGAGGTCGGTGAGCAGGTTCACCATGACCACGAGGACCGCGAAGATCAGCGTGATCGCCTGCACGACAGGCAGGTCGCGCCCGAGGATCGCGTTGTACATCTCGAAGCCGACGCCGTTGAGGGCGAAGACCTTCTCGACCGCGACGGTCGACCCGATCAGGTAGGCCAGGTTGACGCCGAGAACGGTCACGCTGGCCACGCCGGCGTTGCGAAGGGCGTGACCGAACATCACCCGCGAGCGGCTGAGACCCTTCGCCTTCGCCGTCACGATGTAGTCGCTGACCAGGACCTCCAGCATCGAGGCCCGCAGGCTGCGGATTAGGATCGGCAGCTGGGCGAGGGCGATCGTGAGCGCCGGCAGGATGATGTGCTGGACGTGGCCGGTGAAGCCCTCCCCGAAGCCGGAGACCGGCAGGATTTTCACCTTCAGGCCCAGGAGCAGGATCAGCATCACCCCGACCCAGAACGACGGCAGGCCGATGCCGATCAACGGGATGGCGCGCACTGCGCCGTCGGTGGCGCTCCCCGGCTTGTTGGCCGAGATCATCGCCAGCGGCACCGTGATGACGATGGCGAAGAACATGCCGACCACGATCAGCCACAACGTCGGCGCCAGGTTGCCGAACACCAGGCTCGAGACCGACACCCCGCGGTACTGGTAGGACACGCCGAGGTTGCCCTGCAGCGCGTGGCCGAGGAACGAGAGGTACTGCTGGTACAGCGGCTTGTCCAGACCCATCTGCTTGTGCAGCTCGGCCACCGACGCCGGGGTCGCGTGCACGCCCAGCAAGGTGACGGCCGGGTCGCCGGGGATCAGCTTGAGCAGCAGGAACACGACGAACGTGATCCCGAGCAGCACCGGCACCAGGGTCAGCAGGCGCCGTACCACGTAGAGGGCGTACTGCATCAGCGGGCGCCGGTCGCTCTCACGAACTGAGGCTGACGACACCCATGTCGTACAGCCCGGTCGGCTTGACGAAGAAGCCCTTCACGTTCTTGGCCGTGGCGTACGGCATCGGCTGGTACCACAGCGGCGGCAGGAACGCCGACTCCGCCAGCACCTTCTGCAGCTCCGAGTAGAGAGCCTGGCGCTTGGTGGGGTCGAACTCCCGCTCGGCCTTGCGGGCGAGGTTCTGCGCGTTCTTGTCGAGGTAACCGGTGTCGAAGGAGTGGCCACCGCCCTCGGGCAGCACCGCGAACTGGACCAGCTCGTCGGGGTCGGCGATGTCCATCGTCCAGTACGAGTGGGAGATCTGGTAGTTCTGCTCGTTCTGCAGGGCGTGCAGGGCGCTCGGGTCGACGTTCTTGATCGACATCGTGATGCCCAGCTCCTTGAGCGAGGCCTGGAGCACCTGGGCGATGGCTGCGTCGGTCGAGTCACCGGACATCGCCGACCAGACGATGGAGAACCCGTCGGGATACTTCGAGGCCGCCAGGGCAGACTTGGCCTTGTCCATGTCGTAGGTCTGGCCGGGAGTGTTCTTGTCGTAGAACGGGACCGTCGGCATGAAC
This sequence comes from Nocardioides sp., assembly GCA_025924815.1. Classification (GTDB taxonomy): domain Bacteria; phylum Actinomycetota; class Actinomycetes; order Propionibacteriales; family Nocardioidaceae; genus Nocardioides. The sequence goes on along the minus strand of JAICHQ010000017.1, from coordinate 16,258 downwards.
AGCGAGTTGGCCGGCGTTCCGTTGCCGAAGAGGAGCGCCTTGATCAAGGCCTCGCGGTCGATGGCGTAGGAGATGGCCAACCGGACGTTCTGGTCCTGGAAGTAGTTCACCTTCTGGTTCATCAGGATGTAGTCGGTCCGCGTGGAGGGGAAGAGGGTCACGTCGACCTTGCCCGACCCCTGCAGCTGCGTGACGGTCGAGAACGGCGGGTTCTCGTTGATCTGCGCCTGGCCACCCTGCACCTGCACGTTGCGGGTGTTGTCGTCGGCCACGACGCTCCACACGACCTGGTCGAGGTAGGGCAGCTGGGTGCCCGCGCCGTCCTTGCGCCAGTAGTGAGGGTTCTTCTTCAACGTGGTGGACGTGCCCTTCTTCCACTCGCCCCACATGAACGGCCCGGTGCCGACGGGGGCGTCGTAGTAGTCGGCCTTCGAACGGCCGCCGTAGTCCTTCGGCACGATGCCGTTGTTGGGGCAGGCGAGATCGGCGAGCAGCGGCGCCCAGGCGTATTTGGTCTCGATGACCAGGGTCGTGGGGTCGGGAGCGGTGACCTGCTTGATCGCGCTGTTGATGAACTCCCAGCCGCCCTTGGTGCTGCTGGCCTCGTCCAGGCTGAACTTGATGTCTTCCGAGGTCATGGGGCTGCCGTCGGAGAACATCACCCCGTCCTTGATCTTGAACGTCCAGGTGAGCTTGTCCTTCGACTGCTCCCAGCTCTCGGCGATCCACGGCTGCACGTCGCGACCGTTGGAGCTGCTGATCGTCATCGTCTCCCAGAGGTTGACGTAGATCCAGATCGAGCCGTTGGAGAAGACCATGGTCTTGTCGAAGCCCTGTGCGTCCTCGTTGCGCACGATGGTCACCGACCCACCCGGCTTGCCGTCCGGCGCGGAGGTGCTCAGGCTGCCCGATGCCGACGGCGAGGCGGCCGTCGAGGAGTCCGAGCTGCCGCAGGCGGCCAGCAGGCTCGCCACACCGACACCGCCGGCGGCGAACATGCCGGTCCGCAGCATGCTCCGCCGGCTGATCCGGTAGGCAGCCATCGCTCGCCGGCGCTCGTCGTTCTCGGTCATCGCACTCTCCTGGGGATCGATCGGTGGTCGCGGACTGGCGCGGGACAGTTCACTCGGTGTTTTGTATGCAGTCGACTGTACTATTCCCTCCGACTTTGCACCACAGTCGAGATCCGCGTCCGCTTTGTGGACACCCACCCGAAAGGCACCAAATGCAGTTCACCGTCATCGGCGCCGGAGCCATCGGCGGAACCGTGGGTGCGCACCTCGCCCGCGCCGGGCACGACGTCCTGTTCTGCGACGCCGACCCCGAGCACGTCGCCGCAATGAACCGGGACGGCCTCCACGTCACGGGACCGGTCAACGACTTCGTCGTGCCGGCGAGCGCGGTGACCCCCGACCAGCTTCCCGACAGCCTCGGCGGCACGGTGCTGCTCGCGGTGAAGTCGCAGCACACGACGGCCGCCGTCGAGGCCCTGCGCGGCCGGCTGGCACCGGACGCCGTGGTGGTCTCACTGCAGAACGGACTGACATCGGACAAGATCGGCCCGGTCGTGGGCTACGAGCGGCTGCTGGTGTGCTTCGTCAACTTCGGCGCCGACTACGTCGCGCCCGGCGAGGTTATCCAGGGCAACGTCGGCACCTTCCGGATCGGCGAGCTCGACGGGCAGCTGACCGATCGCCTACGGTCAATCGCGGACGCGCTGCCCTACGCCGAGGCGACCGACAGCATCATGGGCTACCTGTGGGCCAAGGAGGCGTACGGTGCGATGCTGTGGGCCGGTGCGGTGTCCGACCTGTCGATCGCCGACAGCCTCGAGGACCCGCGCTACCAGCCGCTGATGCTCGCCATCGCCCGCGAGGTGCTGGCGCAGGCGCCGGTGACGCCACGGGGCTTCGACGGGTTCGAGCCCGACGACCTGCCCGGATCCCTGAGCCGACTGGTGGCCTTCAACCGAGGCAGCGCGAAGTCGCACAGCGGCATCTACCGCGACCTGATGGTGCGCCGCCGGCCCACCGAGGTGGCCGAGCTCGACCTCCTGGCCGGGCCGCTGACGTCGTACACGGCCGCAATCATCCGGTCGATCGAGCGCGGCGAGCGCACCTGCGAGGTCGCCAACCTCGATCTGCTGGCCGCTTTGGAGCGCCTCGAACGGCTGGGCCGTCCGTTGAACGCCGTCGTCGCGTCGATCCCGGCCCCGCCCCGAGCGGCGGACGGCCCGCTCCACGGGGTGCCCGTCGCGGTCAAGGACATCATCGACGTCGCGGGCCTCCCTCGTGGCAACGGCAACCCGACCGACATGGCCGGACCTGCCAGCGAGGCCGACGCCCCGGTGGTCGCCCGGCTCCGCGAGGCGGCCGCCGACGTCTTCGCCCTCTCGTCCCTGCTGGAGTACGCCGCGGGCGCCCCGCATCCCGACGTGCCCGAGGCACGCAATCCGGTGCGGCCCGACCGCACCGCCGGTGGCTCCAGCGGCGGATCCGCGGCCCTGGTGGGAGCCGGCGTCTGTCGGGCCGCGCTCGGCACCGACACCGGTGGCTCCATCCGCATCCCCGCCGCCTACTGCGGTGTCGTCGGGTTCAAGCCGAGCTACGGCCTGGTCGACGCAACCGGCGTGACCCCGTTGTCGCACTCGCTCGACCACGTCGGCGTGCTCGCCGCCAGCGTGGCGGACTGCGGGCCGCTGCTCGCCGCGATGGCCGACATGCCGGGCCTCGCCGACCCCGACCCGGCCGCTGCCGACAGCCGGAGGCTCGGCGTCCTCGAGGGACAGCTGGCCGATCCGCGGCTCGACCCCGAGATCGCGGCCATCACCCGAGCCGCGCTCGACCGGCTCGCCGATGCCGGCTTCACCCGGGTGACCCGCGACTCGGCCCCGCTGGTCGAGATGGAGGCGCTGCTCGAGCCGATCCTGATGGCTGAGCTGTGGGGGGCCCACGGCGAGACGCTGCGGACGCGACCCGGCCACTTCGGGAAGCCGACCGCGCGCCTCGTTGCGGCCGCGGAGCACGCGTCACCCGTCGCGCGCGCGGAGGCGCTGGCCCGCCGGGACGACCTGCGACCGTCCGTCGACGCGCTGTGGGACGACGTGGACGCCCTCGTCGGGCCGGTCGTGCCGTACGCCGCCCCGAAGTCCACCCCACCGATCGACACCCCGGCGGGCGAGATCGAGGGCATCTTCACCGGCCCCTACAACGTCACCGGCCACCCGGCCGTCACCGTGCCGTGCGGCGTCACCGCCGAGGGGTTGCCGGTGGGGCTGCAGCTCGCGGCGCCCGTCGGCGCCGATGCTGCCCTGCTCCGCCTCGCTGCCGCGGTCGAGGCCGCGCTGGCCGGCTGAGCCCTCGTTCCTCGTCCACACCCCCAGACCCAGGAGTCCTCCTCGTGCGAGCAGCCCTGTATCTCGATGCCGGCCACGTGGTGGTCGACGACGTCCCGGACCCGACCGTCCAGCAGCCCACCGACGCCGTCGTCCGGGTCGTCCGGTCGTGCGTCTGCGGCTCCGACCTCTGGGCCTACCGCGACACGTTCAAGCGTGAGCCCCGCTCACGCCTGGGCCACGAGTTCATCGGCACGGTCGAGGAGGTCGGCAGCGCCGTGAGCACGCTCCGGCCGGGCGACTTCGTGGTCGCGCCGTTCAGCTACGGCTGCGGCGCCTGCTGGTGGTGCCGGCACGGTCTGCCCACCTCCTGTCCCCAGTCCGGCACCTGGGGCGGCGGTGACCACGACGGTGCCCAGGGAGAGGCCCTCCGGGTGCCGTTCGCCGACGCCAACCTCGTCGTCATCCCCGGCGGCGTCGAGGCCTACGACGACGCTGGGCTGCTCGACCTGCTGGCGACGTCCGACGTGATGGCCACCGGCCTGCACGGCGCCGTCATGGCCGGCGTCACCGACGGCGTCACGGCCGTGGTCGTCGGCGACGGTGCCGTCGGCCTCTGCGCCGTGCTCGGCGCCGTCACCCTGCTCAAGGCCGAGCAGGTGATCCTGCTCAGCCGCAACCCGACCCGGCAGGCCCTCGGCCGGCAGTTCGGCGCGACCGACGTCGTCGCCGTACGCGGCGAGGAGGCGAAGGAGGCCGTGCTCGACCTGACCAACGGTCACGGGGCCGAAGCGGTCGTCGAGGCCGTCGGCACCCCCGACTCGTGGACGACGGCGCTCGACGTCGTCTGCGACGGTGGCCAGGTCGGCGCCGTCGGCGTACCGCACACGGCTCCGACGATCGAGACGATGCCGCTGCTGTCCCGCAACCTCGGCGTCCGCGTCGGGATCGCTCCCGTGCGGCGCTACCTGCCCGACCTCGTCGAGCGCGTGGTGGCCGGCAGCCTCGCGGCGGGAGCGGTCTTCGACCTCACCCTGACCCTCGAGCAGACGCCCGAGGCCTACGTCGCGATGGACCGTCGCGAGGCGATCAAGGTCGCCCTCGTACCGTGAGCTGAGGTGCTCGGCCTCGACACGTACGGCGAGGTCCTCCGGATCCCGCCCGTACGCCGGGTGCTCTCTCTCGCACTGGTCACGCGAATCCCGTTGTGGGCCGGGAACATCGTGGTCACGCTGCACGTGGTCAGCCACCTGCACCACAGCTTCGCCATGGCCGGCCTCGTGGCCGCGGTGCAGGCCGCGATGCTCGGCCTCAGCGGCCCGTGGCGCGGTCGACGGCTCGACCAGCTCGGACTGCGCCGGGCGGTGCTCCCGTCGTTGATCGTGCTCCCGGCTTGCTGGTGCGTCGCGCCGTTCGTCGGCTACTGGTCGTTCCTGCTGCTGGTCGCGGGGGCCGCGCTCTTCACGGTTCCCACGTTCGCCATCACCCGGCAGGTGATCATCGGGCACACCACCCTCGGACAGCGGACCACGGCCCTGTCGATCGACGGCATCACCACCGACCTGACCTTCATGGTCGGGCCGGTCATCGGTGTCCTGCTCGCCACCACGATCCCGACTCCCTCGGCCCTGCTCGTGTGCCAGCTCGCCTCGGCCGCCGGTGGAGGGCTCATCTGGCTGGCGGACCCCCCGCTGCACGCCCCCGACCATGCGCCCGCGGCGACGCCCGAGCCCGGGTTGCCCGGCCATCCGGGCGCCGGGTGGCACCGCTTCGTCCCGCACTGGTTGACCCCGGGTGTGGCCGTCGTGCTGGCGATGGCCGCGACGGCGACGTTCATCCTCATCGGCGAGGACCTCGTGGCCGTCGCGGCGATGCGGCACTGGCACACGCCCGGGGCGACCGGATGGGTGCTGGCCCTGTGGGCGGCCGCAGCCATCCCGACCGGGCTCGTGTACGGCGCCCTGCACCGGCATCCTCCGGCCTCGGTCGTGCTCGTCCTGCTCGCGATCTCGGCCGTCCTGGTCGCTGCCGCGCCCGACCGCACCTGGTTCATCGTGTTCCTGACCGTCGCCGGCTCGCTGTCCTCGCCCACCGTCACCGCGGTCACCGACGAGCTCTCTCGGGTCGTGCCGGCGGGCAACCGGGGCGAGGCCATGGGCTGGCACGGCTCCGCCACCACCCTCGGGAACGCCGCGGGTGCGCCGATCACCGGCGTGGCCATCGACGGACTCGGGTGGCAGGGCGGGCTCCTCGCCGTCGGCCTCGTAGGCCTGGTCATCGCTCTGGCCGGCCTGGCCGTCCGGCGTGGGGCAGCCGTTCGTACGCCGACCAGATCTCGCGTAGGGCCCTGATGACGTTGCCGCCGATGACGGCCTCGATGTCCCTGTCGCCGTACCCCCGTCTCACCAACCACCCGACGATGTTGCGGAAGCACTCCTCCGGGCTCTCCAGACCCGCCACGTAGGCGACGCGGGGATGCTCTGGCTCGCCGGACGTCGCCCCGGCGAGCAGGTGGGCGAACTGGCGGTGCAGACCCACGTGGTCGACGAAGAGCGTGTCGGGCCCGAACGCGACGTGCTCGAGACCGACGAGCTCCGCGATGTACTCGAAGTGGTCCATCACCGATTCGATCGAGTGCTCCCGGTGGGCGTAGGAGATCGTCGTGTGCGGCGCCGCCGACATGCCGATCACCCCACCCGTCGCGGCGATTGCCCGCAGCGCGTCGTCGCTCTTCAGGCGCGGGATGTCCCACAGGGCGCGCGCGCCGGCGTGGGTCATGAAGACCGGTGCCGTGCTCGCCTCGCAGGTCTCGATGCCGGTGCGGTCATTGGAGTGGGAGACGTCGACGGCCAGGCCGACGGCGTTCATCCGGGCCACGGCCTGGCGGCCGAAGTGGGTCAGCCCGCCGGCGTCGCCGTCGATCAGCCCGGAGCCCAGGGCGTTGGAGTCGCTGTAGGCGATCCCGATCTGGCGCAGCCCGAGACCGAACAGCACATCCAGACGGTCGAGCTCGTTCTCGATCGGGGTCGCCGCCTCCAGGCCGAAGACCAGTCCCACCGAGCCGTCGCGATGGGCGTCGAGGATGTCATCGACGGTGCGGACCACCACCACGTCGCGCTGGTGGGCGAGATCGGCCTGGCGCATGCCGAGATCGGTGACGACGTCGTCCCAGCGCCACGGCGCGTGCCCGGTGACGCACGCGGTGCCGTCCATCATGTTGTCGAAGACCGCGGTCATGCCGGACCGCCGCAGCCCCTCGAACGCCGTGTGTTGACGGCCGGTGCGGTTGTACGCCGGGATCTCGGCGACGTCCTTCGGGAACACCACAGGGTGGTCGTGCAGGCTCACCACCACCGAGTCGCGCAGCAGCCGCTCGGCCCGCGCGGCTTGGGCCTCGTCGAGGCCGAGGTCGTAAGCCGGCACCCGGTCGAACTCCGGGTCCAGGTCGAACTGCTCGAGCTCGCCGGCCGGAAGGTACCCGTACGACGTGTAGGCATCGCCCGGCTGGTCACTCATGGGCGGCCCCCAGCCGGTGCTCCCCGTCGGCGAGCAGCCGCAGCAGCACCTCCCACGCGCGCATGCCCTCGCGGAGACGGCGTACGCGCATGAACTCGTTGGGCGCGTGGTGCCACTCGTCGGCGTAGGCGAAGGAGAAGAACAGGGTCTTCGCGCCGAGCACGTCCTCGAAGAGCGTGGTCGCCGGCAGCGTGCCGCCGATCCGCGCCAGCAGCACCTCCTCGCCCGGATAGACGACCTCAAGGGCCGCTCGGGCGGCCCGGTTGGCCGGGTGCTCCGCCGCGATCGTGTAGGCCGGGACCGCCCCGTCCTCCGGAGTCAGGCGCACCCGCACACCAGGAGGGGTGCGGGCCTCGACGTGCCGCCGGATCGCCGCGGCGACCGCTGCGGGGTCCTGGCCCGGCACCAGCCGGCAAGTGACGTGGGCCGCAGCGACCCGTGGGATGACGGTGTACGCGCCGCCTCCGCTGATACCGTTCACCTCGAGGGTGGGCTGGGTCCAGAGCCGCGCGAGCGTGGACAGCCCCGACTCCCCCACCAGGGCCGGCACGTCGAGGTCGGCGCGGTAGTCCTCCTCGTCGAACCGGACGGCATCGATCTCGGCGAGCTCGCCCTCGGTGGGCGCGACCATGCCGTCGCGGAAGCCGTCCACGACGACGCTGCCGTCGGCGTCGTGGAACGACGCCACGATCGCCGCCAGCGCGTGCAGGGGGTTGGCCACGGTGCCGCCGTAGCGCCCGGAGTGCAGGTCGCGGTTGGCTCCGGTGACCTCGAGGTCGAGCGCCAGGAGCCCCTTGGACGCGACCGACAGCGACGGCTCGTCGGGGCGCCACATGGCGCCGTCGGCCGAGATCACGAGGTCGGCGGCCAGGGTCTCGGGGTGTGCCCGGACGTACGACGCCAGGTGCGGACTGCCGATCTCCTCCTCCCCCTCGAAGAGGAACCGCAGGTTGAGCGGGAGGGATCCTTCCTGGGCGAGGAACTGGCGGCAGGTCTCGACCGCGAGGTACGTCGGGCCCTTGTCGTCGGTGGCTCCACGCCCGCGCACCCGGTCCTCACCGGTCGCCTGATCCGTGTGGCGGGTCATCTCGAACGGCGGGGTCACCCACTCGGCCAGGTCGCCGGTGGGCTGGACGTCGTAGTGGCCGTAGACCAGCACCGTCGGCGCGCCCGGCCGCCCGAGCCACGACCCGACGACCGCCGGGTGACCACCGGTCTCGACGAGCTGCGGGTCGGCGAAGTCGATGCGGGCGGCGATCCACTCCGCGGCGCGTTGCATCGTGGCGCGGTCGGCGTCACGGCTGACCGACGGGATCGCGACGTACTCCCCGAGCTCGGCCAGGTATCGCTCGTCGTCGGGCTCGAAGACCAGTCGCTGCAGTTCGCTCATCGGGTCGTCCTCTCAGAACATCGAGGAGCCGCCGTCGATGGACAGCACCTGTCCACTGACCCAGGCGGCCCACTCGGAGGCCAAGTAGCGCACGCCGTTGGCGATGTCGGCGGCCTCGCCCGTGCGCCGCAGGGCGATCCCGGCGACCAGCTCGGCCTGACCGTCAGGACCGTAGCCTTCCCACTGCTTCCGGGTAGACGGGTTGGACAGGACGAATCCGGGCGCGATGCAGTTGACGGTGATGCCGTAGGGCCCCAGCTCGTGGGCCAGCTGCCGGGTGAAACCGATCTGTCCCGCCTTCGCGCTGGTGTAGGCCTGGATCCCGGTCAGGCTCACCGAGCGACCGGCACCGGAGGAGATGTTGATGATCCGTCCCCAGCCTGCGGCCTTCATGCCGCCCGCGACGGCACGGGTCATCACGAACGTCGACGTGAGGTTGGCGTCGACGACCGCCGACCACGCCTCGTCGGAGACCTCCTCGATCGGGTTGTGGGTCTGGCCGACGACGCCGCCGGCACAGTTGACCAGCACGTCGACGCGGCCCAGCTCCTTGATGTACGCCGTGACCGCGGCCGAGTCACTCACGTCGAGCTCGGCCCTGTCGACGCCGTGCACCGTGGCGCCCTCCTCGGTGAGCACCTCGGCGATAGCGGCGCCGATGCCGTGCGCCGTCCCGGTGACCAGGGCGGTCCGCCCCACGAGCCCCTCCCCGATCATGCGAAGGCCCACCCGTCGCTCAGCATCTCGCGCACCTCGTCCACTCCGGTCTGCCAGATCTCGGTCATCACGTCGTCGTCGAGGGCGTAGGAGCCCCCGAAGCTGCCGTCGACGGTCAGCTCGCGGATGTCGGCGGGACTCGCCAGCCCGACCACGTCGCGGGAGACGACCGGCTTGCCGCCCGAGGGCATCTCGACGTCCGGAAGCCGGGTCCACGGGAAGTTCTCGAACCAGCCGCCGTGGGTGGGGTCGTGCTCGTGGCTCTCTGCCAGCGCCGCGACCCGGGGCGCGGCGTACCAGCTGGTGAACTGCACCTGCACCCGGTGGTCGCGGGGTTGGGCCGTCCACTCGCGGGCCAGGCTCAGCGCGGGCGCGTTACCGCCGTGGCCGTTGACGATGGCGAAGCGCCGGAAGCCCTGGCCCTCCAGGGTGTCCAGCAGGTCTCGGATGACGGCCAGGAACGTCTCCGTGCGCAGGGTCAGGCTGCCCGGGAAGGCGGTGAAGTACGGCGCCAGCCCGAAGGCCAGCCCCGGCAGCACCGGGATACCGAGGGGCTCGGCGGCCTCGATCGCCACGCGCTCGGCCAGGATGGCGTCGGTCCCGAGCGAGAGATAGCCGTGCTGCTCGGTGGACCCGATCGGCAGCACGACCCGGTCGTCGTGCGCCAGGTAGGCCTCCACGGCCTGCCAGTTCATGTCGTGCAGTCGCATGCGTCTCCTCGTGCGGTCAGGTGAGGGCCAGGCCCATCAGGAGGCCGTCGGGGGTGACGGCCGGGCTGCTGGTCACGAACAGCGGTACGCCGGCAGCGGGCGCGTGGATCTCGGTCGCCTCGCCGCCGAGGATCGGGGCGACGGTGCCGAGCAGCGCACCCTCCGCGACGCCCTCTCCCGTCTCGACCACCGGCTGCCACCACCCGGCGGCCTCGGTGCGGAGCCACACCCAGCTGTCGTGCTCGACGGGCGCCGGGAACGTCTCGACGTCACCGGGCGCCAGGCCGAGGATGCGGGCCACGTTGCGCAGCCCGCGCAGGTGACGGTCGACGGAGGCCCGGTCGAGGATGCCGCACTGTCCGGACTCGGCGGTGATGGCCGGGATCCCGAGGCCCGCGGCGACGGCGGACGTGCTCCCGCCCACAGTCTTCTGGGAGGCGGCCTGGCGCACGACGTGCCCCAGGCCGTAGCCCAAGGCCAGCTCGCGCGCTCGGTCGGCGACCGGGGACTCGTCGTACAGCGTGAACGGCTCCAGCGCCTCCGGCAGGTCGCCCGCGTGCAGGTCGAGCAGCTGGTCGGAGCCGGCGATGAACGTCTCCGTGACGGCCGCCGCGAGGCGCTCGGCGGCACTGCCGTCGGCGTCGCCGGGGAACGAGCGGTTGAGGTTCTTGCCGTCCAGCGGTACGACGAACGGGCTGCGCGCCCAGAACGCCGGCAGGTTGACGACGGGCACGACCGTCACCTGTCCGGAGAGCTCGTCCGCACGCAGCTCGGCGGCCCAGGCGCGGGCGGCGGCGATGGAGGTGTACTCGGTGCCGTGCACGCCCGCGATGACGGTCAGGTGGGGCCCGTCGCCCGCGGTGCCCTGCACCCGGACGTAGGGGATCGCCAGGTGGTCGTCACCCAGGTCGACGACCAGCTCGCGCACGTGCATGGAGGCTCCTAGTCCTGCTCGCGAGGGGACTGGGACGCCTGGTCGGGAGCCCGAGACGGCAACTGGGTGACGATGGTGAGCAGCTCGTTGCGACTCCACTCCAGGAGGGTGGTGACCGCCGCGGCCGCCGCTTCGCCGTCGCGCTTGACCACGGCCCGGTGGATGTTGCGGTTACGTCGCAGCGACTGCTGGCTGTAGGTCTCGGAGTGGCGCACCATCAGGCCCCAGTAGCGCAGCGAGCTGCGCCAGGTCGACTCCGCGTGACCGAAGAGGATCCGGTTGGGGCAGGCCTCGAGCAGCTCCTGGTTGTAGTCGGTCAACGCGCTGACATACGCCTCGGAGTGCGCGCTCTCCGAGGCCGCCTGCATGCGTCCGAAGATCTCCTGCAACGTGGCCAAGGTGGTGTCGCTGAGCGCGTCGACTGCCTCCCGGACGCACTCGGGCTCGATCAGGAGCCGGCAGACGTAGAGGTCGCTCGCCTGCTTGGCGTCCATCTCGGAGACGAACGCACCTCGTCGGGGCTCGACGATGATCAGGCCCTGCGCCGACAGGGCGCGGAGCGCCTCGCGCACCGGCGAGCGGCTGATCCCCATCTGCTGGGCAAGCGCCACCTCCGCCAGCTTCTCCCCCGGCATGATCCGGCCGCGGAGGATCTGGTCTGTGATCCAGTCCTGGGCCGCACTGGCCAGTGACGGGTGCTGTTGCAGGGGTCCCTCTCCCGGCGTCTGCGGACTGACGGTGTCGATGGGCACGCGGCCTCCCCTCCGTGAGCTTGCATGGTCAGATCGAACCGGTCACACGCCAAGGAGTCGACTGCGTCTGCCGCTCTGGATCCTGCTATGTATACAGTACGCACGATGATCGTTGAGGAGAAGTCGCCGGAATGAGGATGTTCGAGCTGTCGCGCCGCGATGCGGAACTTCTCGCCGAGTCGTTCCTGGCGGGGCTCCGCGGGCGCGACCTCGCACCGGGCGCCGTACTGGCGTTCTCCTGCCCCAACTCGCCCCGGCTGCTCGCCGCCGTGTTCGGGTGCCTGCGGGCCGGGTACGCGCCCGTCGTCCTCAGCCCGTCCCTGACCGACCACGAACGCGCGGACATGCTCAGCGACCTGCCGGTCGAGGCCGTCGTCGACGACCCGCTCCTGCACGAGCTCTGCGACGACTCCGCCGCCTCGGTCGAACCTCCGGCGATGGGCGCCCACTTCCGGTGCCGGCCGCTGCACTTCACGTCGGGCACATCGGGCCGGCCCAAGGCCGTCTGGAGCGGCTGGCTCTCCCCGGAGGCGGCGGAGGCCTCGGCCGCCGACGAGCAGTCGGTGTGGTCCTTCGCCGGGTCGGACCGGCACCTGGTCAACGGACCCCTGAGCCACTCCGCGCCGCTGCGCTTCGCCCTCAACACCTTGCTCCACCACGGCAGCGTCATCGTGCCGCCCCGGTTCGAGGCCGAGGCCGCCGGCGAGCTCGTCGCGTCCGGACAGGTGACGACGACGTTCATGGCACCGGTGCACCTGCAGCGCATCCTCACCCAGGCCCCGCCACCGAGCCACGCGCTGCGCCTCCTGGCACACGCCGGATCGGCCTGCCCCACCTGGGTCAAGCAGCAGGCGATCGAGCTGTTCGGGGAGGCCGTGGTCACCGAGTTCTACGGCTCGACCGAGGGCCAGTTCACCGTCTGCCCGGGCACGGAGTGGGCCGCCCACCCGGGATCGGTCGGGAGGGCCCGCGATGGTCGTCGGCTCAGGATCCTCGAGGGCCAGATCTGGTGCCAGGTGCCCCGCTACGCCCGCTTCGAGTACTGGGGTGACCAGGAGAAGACTGGCGCAGCCTGGGACGGCGACTGGTTCACCGTCGGCGATCTGGGGCGCCTGGATGCCGACGGCTACCTGTATCTCGAGGGACGTCGGACCGACCTGATCGTCACCGGTGGCGTGAACGTCTACCCCGCCGAAGTAGAGCGGATCCTGGGGGAGGTCCGGGGGGTCACCAAGATCTGCGTGGTCGGGGTGAAGGACGAGCAATGGGGCCGTCGGGTCTGCGCACTCGTCACCGGAGACGTCACGGAGCACACCGTGAACGAGTATGCAGCCGCCCACCTCGCGCCGTACAAGCGGCCGAAGACCGTCGTGATCGCCGATGAGCTGCCCTTGACCCACTCCGGGAAGATCGACCGCGCCCGCGTCGCCCAAGGTCTCGAGTCGCGTCCTGGGGTCGCGTGACCGGATCAGGTCGTCTGTCCGACATCGGTGCGTGGCCCACGAGCGCCATGACCGCGGCCGGGCGCGCCGCGCCCCCGCATGTCGCCTAGGTGACCCAGAAGCCTTTTGCCCGAGTGCTTGGCCGGGCCCGACCATCGGTGCCACACGAGAGCCCCGACCTCTGATGTTGGGTGACCCCGGCTCATTGTGAGACTTGAACCGGAACCAATTGCCTCTTCGCGCGGCCGCTCCCGATTGAACCTGAGGCTTTTGCCCATCAAAGGTTCAATTGCCAGCACTCCCGCGAGTCGCTGCACGCTTGAGCCGTGTCAGATTCGCGCTCGCTGCGGTCCGCAGCCCGGGCGTATCTGGACACTTTGTGCGCACCCGTTCCAATCCAACAGACCCTGACCTTTGCGTTTCCGCAGGTCAGGGCCTGTTTATCGTAGCGGGGGGGCATGGATCAAGGTGCGGGTCACCGACGACGGGACCAAGCGGTTCGTGGCCTGTTACCGCGACCCCGAAGGCAGGCAACGCTCCGCCGGCACCTTCTCCTCTCGGCGCGCCGCCGAACGCGCCGGGAACCGGGAGGAGGCCAAGGTGGGGGACGGGCCTGGCACGACCACTCCCGCGGCCAGGTCACCTTCGCCACCTACGTCGAGACCGTGTGGCTGACGTCGAGACCTCCACCCTGGCCGCCTACCGGTCCTACCTCGACAAGCACTTCATCCCGGTCTTCGGCCGACGGCCGATGGGCAAGATCCTCCCCTCCGAGGTTCAGCGCTGGGTCACCACCGCCACCCACCCCGCATCGGGGAACGGTCTCTCGGCGGCGTCGGTCGGCAAGTACCACACCATGCTGCACTCGATCTTCGAACGCGCCCCTCCACGACCGGGTGATCACCTTCAGCCCCTGCGCCCATACCGAACTCCCCAAACGCGTCAAGCAGCAACACCGCACCCTGACCCCCGGCGAGTACGACGCCATCCTCGCCGCCCTCCCCGAACAGCACCGGCTGATGATCGAAACCGCGATCAACACCGGCCTGCGGTGGGCCGAGCTGATCGCCCTCAAACCCCGCCACCTCCACCTCGACCTGGAGTCCGGCACCGGCAAGCTCACCGTGGAGGAAACCATCGTCGAGGTCTCGATCAAGAACTCCCCCACCGGCAGGCGCATGCTGACCAAGCCCTACCCCAAGGACAACGAACCCCGCACCCTGGGCCTCCCAGACGAACTCGTCACCCAACTCGCCGAACACATCGCCGACCGGCGACTCAAGCCCGGAGACCTGCTGTTCGCCACCCGCGACGGCACCCCGATCTCGAGGAACACCTTCCGCTCCCGGGTCTGGCTGCCCGCCATCACCAAGTCGGGTGTCGACTTCAACGTCCGGGTCCACGACCTGCGCCACGCCCACGCCTCCTGGCTGCTCGCCGGCGGCTCCGACCTCAAGGCCGTGATGGACCGCATGGGACACGCCCAGATCACCACCACCCAGAAATACCTCCACCCCATGCCCGACGCCGACCACAAGAACCTCACCGCCCTCGACCACATCCGCAACCCCGACCAGCAACGCGACAAACCAGAGCCCGGTCCCGGGCCTAACCAGGACCCGACCAACTAGCCTCACGCAGTCTTCAAGCGCACCAACAGCCGGAAAAGGCACGCCTAAGCGCCGGTCAAGAGGTTGAGCCATGACCCCGCCTCGCCCCGCTCACGATCACGGACCTCGAGCGAATAGAGCCGTCAAGTCGATGCCGACCCCCGGCTGTCGACACGACCAGGTCACACAAGCAAGCGAACGACCGCGAAGGACCTCGAGGCACGGTGAACTCGCCCCCGACTCAGCGCCTCCCACTCCCCCGGCTCATTCACAAGAGGCCCTCGCGACCCCCCAGGAACGCATCGCTCAGCATCGCCACACTCCGGCGCGACCCCCGAAACGCACTCATCTGCCGATGAGCGGTCGTGTGGGGACTGTCAGATTTCCGGTGTAACTGGCCACTGGCGTCCTAGTTGTCCGAGGGGCTGATGCGCCCCTCGAAGGTGATGGCGAAGGCGTTGAGCGCTGCCTTCCAGCGGATGACCCATCGTGCCCGACCACGTCCGGTGGGGTCGAGCGATCTGGTCACCAGGTACAGGCACTTGAGCGCGGCCGCGTCGTTGGGGAAGTGGCCCCGGGCGCGGACCGCTCGCCGGTAGCGGGCGTTGAGGGACTCGATCGCGTTGGTGGTGCAGATGATCTTGCGGATCTCGACGTCGTAGTCGAGGAACGGGACGAACTCGTTCCAGGCGTTGCGCCACAGCCGCACCGCGGCCGGGTACTTGGCGCTCCACCTGTCTGCGAACTCCTCGAGCTTCCCAGCGGCCTGCTCAGCGTTGATCGCGGTATAGACCGGCTTGAGGTCCTTGGCCAACTGGTCCCAGTCCTGCCGGGCCGCGTAGCGGAAGGTGTTGCGGATCAGGTGGATGACACACGTCTGGACCTGGGTGTACTCCCAGCTGGTCGTGATCGCCTCGGGGAGTCCCTTCAGCCCGTCACAGACCGCGATCAGCACGTCCTCGACGCCACGATTCTTGATCTCGGTCAGCACGTTGAGCCAGAACTTCGCTCCCTCGCCGCCTTCGCCGGCCCAGATGCCGAGGATGTCGCGCTCGCCGGCGGTGGTGACGCCGATAACGATGTAGAACGGCTTGTTGGTGACCTGCCCATCCCGGACCTTGACCACCAGGGCATCGATGAAGATCACCGGGTAGACCCGGTCCAGGGGCCGGTGCTGCCACTCGGCCATCTCTGCGGTCACCTTCTCGGTGATCCGGCTGATGGTGTCCTTGCTGACCGACGCGCCGTAGACGTCGGCGAAGTGCGCCGCCACCTCACCGGTGGTCAATCCTCGTGCGGTCAACGACAACACGATCTGATCGACGCCATCGAGCCGGCGTTGCCTCTTCTTCACGATCTGCGGATCGAAGGTGCCCTCGCGGTCGCGGGGGACGTCCAGCTCGACCGGGCCAACATCAGTCAGCAACGTCTTAGACCGGGTCCCGTTGCGGGAGTTGCCGCCGTTGCGGCCGACCGGGTCGTGCTTGTCATAGCCCAGATGCTCGGCGAGTTCCTCGTCCAGAGCAGTCTCGAGCACCGTCTTGGTCAACCCCGTCAGCACGCCACCGGGGCCGACCAGGTCGACACCCTGCTCCCTGGCTTCGTCGACCAGCCGCTGGGCGATCTTCTGCTTCTCATCCTCGTCGAGCTCCACAGGCTCGATCGTGTCGGTCATGATCCCTGCTTCCCCGCCAAGCAACGCTCGGCGTGTCAAGCCAGGGACCAGTTACACCGTTCATCTGACAGACCCGCAACAGGTTGCCGGGCCAGTCTCTGCGTCTCAAGTTCGAACCGCGGGGTCGAAAGTCCGCTCGCGACCTGGGGTCGGAAACAGCGCCTGCCCGGGGCATCCG
>JAICHQ010000016.1 GCA_025924815.1 Nocardioides sp. | reverse complement strand
GGTCGGGCCGGTGACCGCCGCCGCGATCATCGCCTGGCGCACGCAGCACGGAGGGTTCACCTCGGTCGACCAGCTCCTCGACGTCGACGGCATCGGCGACGCCACGTTGAGCAAGCTCACCCCGTTCGTGACGATCTGAGCCGGGGGTGAGACGTGCCCTGCCCGATCTGCGGACGGTGTTCCTGGCCGTCTTCGCCTGGGCCGGCGCATTGGCCGGCGGGGGCCACGGGTGGCTCCCGCCGTTCGCGCTGGGGGTGATCGTCGCGATCGCGGGCGCAGTCCTGTGGCGCCGGCAGGGGGGAGGGGCCGGGCTCGCGGTGGTGGCCGGGCTCGTGGTGTACGCCGCCGTGGTCACCGCTGCGGGGGTCCGCTTCGAGCGCACGACTCACAATCCGCTGACCGACTGGGCGGCGCAGCGCGCGTCCGCGACGCTGATCGGGACCGTCGAGGACGATCCGCGGGAGATCCGGGGCGGCTTCGGCAACCAGGTGCTGTTGAGGCTCGCCGTCCGTCGGGCCGACGCCGACGGTCGGGTGGTCTCGCTGCGCGAGCCGGTGCTGGTCTTCGCCGGCACGTCATGGCTGCACGTGGCACTGGGCTCCACCGTGCGGGTGTCGGGTCACCTCGCGGTGGCGACCGACGGTGGCGTCGCCGCACTGCTGTCCACCCGGGAGTCGCCCGACATCCGGGCCGGACCCGATCCGTGGTGGCGGGCCTCGGGTCGGCTGCGCGCGGCCCTGCGCGAGTCGGTGGCCGGGCTCCCGGCCGATCGCCGGGCTCTCGTCCCCGCCCTCGTCGACGGCGACGACACGGGCCTCGACCCGGCGCTGGCCGACGACTTCCGCTCCACGGGGCTGACCCATCTGCTCGCGGTGTCCGGCACCAACCTCACGCTGGTGGTCGGCTTCGCCTTCGTGGTCGCCCGCTGGCTGCACGTGCGGGGTCGGTGGCTCTACCTCGTCGGGGCGGCGGGCATCGCGGGATTCGTGCTGCTGGCTCGGGCCGAGCCGAGCGTTCTACGCGCGGCTGCCATGGGCTCGGTCGCCCTGCTCGGGATGGGCGCCAACGGCGCCGACCGCGGCACCCGCGCGCTGGGGGTTGCCACGATCATCCTTCTGCTGGTCGACCCGGTCCTGGCCTCGGCGGTCGGGTTCGGGCTCTCGGTGCTCGCGACCGCGGGCATCCTCCTGCTCGCACCGACCTGGCGTGACGCGATGGCGCGGTGGCTCCCGCGCTGGCTCGCCGAGGCGGTCGCCGTGCCCGCGGCGGCCCAGCTCGCCTGTACGCCGGTGATCGCGGCCATCGCGGGTCAGGTAAGTCTGGTGGCGGTCGCCGCGAACCTGCTGGCGGCGCCCGTGGTCGGGCCCGCCACCGTGCTGGGACTGGTCGGTGGCCTCGTCACCCTTGTGTGGGCACCGGCCGGTCGGCTCGTCGGTACCGGCGCGGGGTGGTGCGTCGCCTGGATCATCGAGGTCGCCCACCGAGGGGCCGGCCTGCCGACGTCGGCCGTCTCCTGGGGCACCGGGCCGATCGCGCTCGGGCTGCTGACCCTGGGCTGCGTGCTCGTCGCCGTCCTCGCTCCGGGGCTGCTCGCCCGCCGGTCCACCGGCCTCGCCTGCTCGGCGCTGATGGTCGTGGTGGTCCTGGTGCGGGTGCCCACGCCCGGCTGGCCGCCGGAGGGCTGGCTGATGGTCGCCTGCGACGTCGGGCAGGGAGACGGGCTCGTGCTCAGCACCGGCATCGCGCACACCGCCGTCGTCGTGGACGCCGGCCCCGACCCGCGCCCGATGAAGGCCTGCCTCGACCGGCTCGGCGTCCGGCACGTGCCACTGGTGGTGCTGACCCACTTCCATGCCGACCATGTCGACGGGCTCTCCGGGGTGCTGGCCGGGCGCCAGGTCGACCGGCTGTGGGTCACCCGGCTGCAGGACCCGCCCGAGGGGGTGTCGCTGGTGCGCTACGCCGCAGCCGCCGCAGGGGTGCCGATCGGCATGGCGCCGTACGCCCAGACCCGTCGCGTCGGCGACCTGACCCTCGAGCCGGTCTGGCCGTGGCCCGACTCGCCAACGGTCGGCCCGGGGGACGGCAGCACCGCCAACAACGCGAGCGTCGTGCTCCTCGCGCGGATCCAGGGCGTGAGCTTCTTCATGGGCGGCGACATCGAGCCCGAGGGCCAGGAGCGGCTCGCGTCGGCGCTGCCGGGGCTCCGCGTCGACGTGCTCAAGGTGCCGCACCACGGCAGCCGTTACCAGGACCTGCCGTTCCTGCAGTCCCTCGGTGCACGCCTCGCGGTGATCTCGGTGGGCGCCGACAACGACTACGGCCACCCCGCGCCCGAGACCGTCGACGGCCTGGCCGCCACCGGCGAGCGTGTCCTGCGCACCGACCGCGACGGGAGTGTGGCCGTCGTGGTGCACGACGGACGGCTCGGTGCAGTGGTGCTCCACTGAGCCACGCCGATTCCCCGCCGGGTCACCGGCACCGGAGCGGACGTACGGACGGACAGTGCTCCGGCCGTGACCGACGCGGGACCGGCGACGTCGGCGCCGTGTGACAGGCTGCCCGCATGGCCGCGAGAGGACCCGCCCCCCACGACGTTCTCGGCCGGATCACGCTGGTCACCGGCAAGGAGGAGTTCCTCTCCGAACGCACCGTCGCGAGCGTGCGTGACGCCGTACGCCGCCAGGACGCCGAGGCGGAGGTCTCCGAGACCCAGGCGACCGGCCTGACCCTGGCCGCCCTGGGTGAGCTGTCGGCGCCGTCGCTGTTCTCCTCGACCCGGTGCGTGGTCGTCCGCGCCCTGGAGAACCTTCCCGACGAATCGGTCGATGGGCTGCTCGGCTACGCCGCGACCCCGGCCGACGACGTCGCCGTGGTGCTCGTGCACGGCGGGGGCCAGAAGGGCTCGGGAGTGTTGACCAAGCTGCGCAAGCTCGCGACGGTGACCGAGGTGAAGTCCGAGGAGCTCCGGGCCTCGGAGTACCCGGGGTTCGTAGCCGCCGAGGCCAGGGCCCACGGCGCTGCCATGGACTCCGATGCGGCCGCGGCGCTGGTGCAGGCGGTCGGCCAGGACCTGCGGTCGCTGTCGGCAGCCGCCGACCAGCTGGCCAACGACTTCCCGGGCGAGCAGCTCACCGAGGAGAAGGTCAAGCGCTACTTCGGTGGCCGGGCCGAGGCGAAGTCGTTCGCGGTCGCCGACGCCGCGTTCTGGGGGCGTCGGCGGCCGGCGCTCGAGGAGCTCCGCTGGGCCCTCGACGGCGGCACCGCACCGGTGCTCGTCACATCGGCCTTCGCCGGATCGGCGCGGGGGATCGCGCGCTACCTGTCGGCTCCGCGTGGCATGCGAGAGGCCGACCTGGCCCGCGAGGTAGGGGTGCCGCCGTGGAAGGTCCGCACGATCCGCGACCAGTCACGGGGCTGGTCGGAGGCGGGCATCGCCCGGGCGATCCGTACCGTGGCGCAGGCCGACGCCGACGTCAAAGGTGCGGCCGGCGACGCGTCGTACACGCTGGAGCGGATGGTGCTGACCATCACCGGTCTCCGCGACCGCTCCTGACCGGGACGGGAGACAGCGAAGGCGCCGATCTCTACGGGTCGGCGCCTCGGTGAGGGGAAGCGGTCGTCAGAGGGACGAGGCGCGCTTCATGATGGCCGACTTGCGGTTGGCGGCCTGGTTCTTGTGGATGACGCCCTTGGAGACGGCCTTGTCCAGCTTGCGGGCCGCGACCCGGCTCGCCTCGACCGCGGTGTCCTTGTCGCCTGCGTCGGCGGCCTCGCGGAACTTGCGGACGAGGGTCTTCAGCTCGGACTTCACAGCCTTGTTGCGCTGGTGACGCTTCTCGTTCTGCTTGTTCCGCTTGATCTGGGACTTGATGTTCGCCACGAATGAGGCCTTCGGTTCGGTGGGTGTTCGGAATGCTGCTGGTCTGGGGCGTGCGGGCACGACGGACCGCACACGCGAGGAACAAAGTTACCAGCGGCCACGGGGTCTCCAAAATCCGCACGGCGAGCTTGTGACGGTCGCGCCCGCCGGAACCAGACGAAGGGTCGCGGGGGTGTCGGTTGGTCGGCGTACGGTGAACCGATGACGAATCGCGACCAGGAGATCGCTGTGCTGGCACGAGGTCTCGACCAGGCAGCCGACCTGCTCGGCTCGGTCGGGAACGACGACCTGGATCGGCCGACCCCGTGTCACGACTGGAGTGCTGCGGAGCTGATCGACCATCTGGTCGCCGCTCCGGCGAAGTTCGCCCGGATGGTCCGCGGCGACGAGGTCGACTGGTCGGCACCCACGCCGCGGGTCGGCGACGATCGTGCCGACGTGTTCCGGTCGGGCGCCGACGAGCTGCTGGCGGCGTGGGACGCCGTGGGGCAGGGGGACGCTCCGATGGCGCCGGACATGCAGTCCGCCGAGATCGCGGTCCACACCTACGACTTGGCGTCCGCGCTCGACCGGCCGACCGCCGAGCTCGTCCCGGAGGTCGCGGAGCGTGGCCTGAGCTTCATGCAGGCCAACCTCACCTCGGAGAACCGCGGGTCCGCGTTCGAGTCGGAGCAGGCGGCGCCCCCTGGGGCCGACGCCTACCAGCGCCTCGCGGCGTTCTCCGGACGGGGCGTCTCCGCGAGTCGATGACCCCCGCCGGCGCGTCGGCGGGCCTAGGAGGCGCGGCGCTCCAGGGCGGTCACGTCGGCGATCGTGACGCGGCCGCGACCGACCGCGATCAACCCTTCGTCGACGAGCCGGCGGAGCACCTGGTTGACCGACGGACGCGCCCCACCGACCAGCTGACTCAGCTCGTCCTGGGTGAGCGGGATGGTCACCTCGCCTCCCGACCCCGACCCGTAGACCTCGGCCAGCTGGGCGAGCCGGTGGATGACCCGGTGCTCCAGGCTGTCGTACATCGCCTCGACCACCTGGGCCGACAGCTCGTCGACACGACGAGCGAGGATCCCGGAGACGAGCTGCTCGAGCCGCGGGTTGCGGTCGCGCAGGTCGCGGAACACGGCCGCCGGGATGCTCAGCGTCCGCATCGGCTCCAGCGCGACGATGCTCGCGGTACGCCGCGGGTCGCTCCGGCCGAGGAGCGAGACCTCGCCGAAGTGGGAGTCGGGGCCCAGGATGTTGACGATGGCGCTCTCACCGGCCGGCGTCGTCACCCGGACCGCGGCCCGGCCGTCGAGCACGATGTGGAAGGAGTCGGCGACCTCGCCCTCATGCACGAGGACGTCGCGCCGCGCGTACTCGTGCACCTTGCCTGCCCGGAGCAGCAGCCTCGCGTCCGGGTCGGGCAGGGACTGCAGCACCTTGGGGACCCTCACCCGGCTCAGTCAACCAGCCGGTCCGGGGGCGGCGTCGTCACTGGGTGCGGTCGGCGGGTGGTCGGTACGGTTCTGGCATGACTCTCGCTCCCGACGTGGACCCTGCCCTCGGTCGCTGCGTCGAGGCGACGCGTGCCCTGTTCGGCGCGGCGGCCTGCTCGATCGCCCTGGTGGACGAGGACGGCGGGACACTGGAGTTCGTCGCCTCCGACGGCGTCGGCTCGCAGGAGATCGTCGGAGTGACGATCCCGGTCAGCCGTGGCATCGCCGGCTGGGCGGCGATGTCCGGGCAGCCGATCGCGGTCCGCGACGTGCAGTCCGACGCCCGCTTCGCCCGTGACGTGGCCGAGTCGACTCACTACGTGCCCGACGCCATCTACGCCGCGCCCATGCTCGACGCCCAGGGGGAGGTCCTCGGCGTGGCGTCGGTGCTCGACCCGACGGTCGACGAGACGAGCGACTGGACCCTCCACGTGCTCGGCACGATCGCGGGCCTGATGGCGCTGGTCACCACCGCGACCGCCACCCCCTCCGGCCCCGCGGCCCAGCCCCTGGCCGGGCTCGGCGGCGACATCCTGCGGCTGGTCGAGTCGTGGCGAGCGGAACAGTCGGGCGGCTCCGAGTGACGCTCACACCGGCGTGGTCGGGCGCCTTCGACCGCGGGTCGCTCCAGGAGGTCGTCGGCCTCCCGATCGAGCACGTGCGTGAGTGGGCGTTCGCCGGAGCGACCGGCGCCGGCATACGGGTCGCGATCGTCGACAGCGGGATCGACGCCGAGCATCCCCGGGTGGGCGGGATAGCCGGCGGTGTCGCCTTCGAGCTCGACCCGTCCGCCGAGCTGGGGTACGTCGAACGCGAGGGGCCGCACGAGGACCTGGTCGGCCACGGGACGGCGTGCGCCGCGATCATCCGGGGCCTCGCTCCGGAGACCGAGATCTACTCGGTGCGAGTGCTCGGCGCCAACCTCAAGGGTCGGGGAGCGCTGCTGCACGCCGGGGTCGAGTGGAGCGTCGAGCGGGGCATGCACGTCGCCAACCTCTCGCTGTCGAGCAAGTCCGACGCCATGTTCGCGCCGCTGCACGAGGTCGCCGACCAGGCGTACTTCGCCGGCACGGTGCTGGTCTGCGCGGCCAACAACCTCCCCGGTCCGACGTACCCCTCGCAGTACGCGTCGGTGGTCTCGGTGGCCGCGCGCCCCGGCGACGAGGAGATGACCCTCGCCTACAACGCCCATCCGCCGGTCGAGTTCGGCGCCCGCGGGATCGACGTGGATGTCGCGTGGGCCGATCGTGGCTCGATCACCGCGACCGGCAACAGCTTCGCCGCGCCCCACGTGAGTGCGATGGTCGCGCTGATGCGCAGCAAGCACCCGTGGCTGACCCCCCTCCAGGTCAAGGCGGTGCTCCAGGCGGCCAGCATCAACAGCCTCGCGGGTTGAGCCCCGCCACGAGCGAGTCGGCGTTGTGTCAGCACGCTGACAGACGTGGCTGGGTGCCGTGGGAAACAGTGGGGCCATCACCGGTCGCCGAGACCGGGACGAGGTCGGGAGACGACGATGAACGAGAACACCGAGAATCTGTGCCGGATCGAGGTCGAGGACGACGTCGAAGGCCACCGGATGGCCGCGATCGACGGTCCCGACGAGGACGACGTCCGGGCACACCTCTACCTGGCGATCGACGGTCCCGACGAGGACGACGTCGAGGCTCACATCCAGCCGC
Source organism: Nocardioides sp. (assembly GCA_025924815.1). Taxonomy (GTDB): domain Bacteria; phylum Actinomycetota; class Actinomycetes; order Propionibacteriales; family Nocardioidaceae; genus Nocardioides. The sequence goes on along the minus strand of JAICHQ010000016.1, from coordinate 36,453 downwards.
CGCGCGGCGACGACTCCGACCACCTGCACAGCTGAACGGCAGCCAGATGTCCCGCTGACCGACCGGGGGATCGGTCGGCGGGGACAACGGGGGGACGTACACGGCGGGGAGGCCCACGGGGGTCGACCTCCCGGCCGTACGTCTGTGCCCCTGCACGCCGCGGAATCCGGGCGGGTCGTGCTCCCGTGGAAGAATCGGCGGGACCGATCCCATCCGTTCCCGCGAAGGTCTTCCGTGCCCCTCCCGTCCGCGCCCGCGCCCGGTCGTACCGACCCCGCGGTCCTCCGGAACTTCTGCATCATCGCCCACATCGACCACGGCAAGTCGACGCTGGCCGACCGGATGCTGCAGCTGACCGGCGTCGTCGACGAGCGCAGCGCCCGCGCGCAGTACCTGGACCGGATGGACATCGAGCGCGAGCGCGGCATCACGATCAAGAGCCAGGCCGTCCGGATGCCGTGGACGGTCCCGGAGGGCAACGAGCAGGGCACCGAGCCCGGCACCTACGTGCTCAACATGATCGACACGCCCGGCCACGTCGACTTCACCTACGAGGTGTCCCGGTCGCTGGAGGCCTGCGAGGCCGCCGTGCTTCTCGTCGACGCCGCCCAGGGCATCGAGGCGCAGACCCTGGCCAACCTCTACCTGGCTCTCGGCGCCGACCTGCACATCATCCCGGTGCTGAACAAGATCGACCTGCCGAGTGCCAACCCCGAGAAGTACGCCGAAGAGCTGGCCCACATCATCGGCTGCGACCCGGCGGAGGTGCTCCGGGTCAGCGCCAAGACCGGCGAGGGCGTCTCCGCCGTGCTCAACGAGATCGTGAAGCAGACCCCGGCCCCGGTCGGGGACGCCGACGCGCCGCCGCGCGCCCTCATCTTCGACTCCGTCTACGACACCTACCGCGGGGTCGTGACCTATGTGCGGGTGATGGACGGCAAGCTCAGCCACCGTGACCGGATCAAGATGATGTCGACCGGTGCAGTGCACGAGATGCTCGAGGTCGGCGTGATCAGCCCCGAGCCGGTCAAGGCCGGCGACCTCGGCGTGGGCGAGGTCGGCTACCTGATCACCGGCGTGAAGGACGTGCGCCAGTCGCGGGTCGGCGACACCGTCACCAGCCAGCACCACGGCGCCGAGCAGGCCCTCGGCGGCTACCAGCACCCCAACCCGATGGTCTACTCCGGCCTCTACCCGATCGACGGCGACGAGTATCCCGACCTGCGCGACGCCCTGGAGCGGCTCCAGCTCAACGACGCCTCGCTGGCCTTCGAGCCGGAGACGTCCGGCGCCCTCGGGTTCGGCTTCCGCTGCGGCTTCCTGGGACTGCTGCACATGGAGATCACCCGTGACCGTCTGGAGCGGGAGTTCGACCTCGACCTGATCTCGACGGCTCCCAACGTGGTCTACGAGGTGGAGATGGAGGACGGCACCGTCCACACCGTCACCAACCCCAGCGAGTACCCCGAGGGCAAGATCGCCGAGGTCCGCGAGCCCGTCGTCCGCGCCACGATCCTGAGCCCCAGCGACTTCATCGGCACCATCATGGAGCTCTGCCAGACCAAGCGGGGCAGCCTGCTCGGCATGGAGTACCTCTCGGCCGACCGCGTCGAGCTGCGCTACACCCTGCCGATGGGCGAGATCGTCTTCGACTTCTTCGACCAGCTGAAGTCGCGCACCAAGGGCTACGCGTCGCTGGACTACGAGCGCTCCGGACAGCAGGCGGCCGACCTGGTCAAGGTCGACATCCTGCTCCAGGGCGAGCCGGTGGATGCGTTCTCGGCGATCGTGCACCGCGACGCGGCGTACTCCTACGGCGTGATGCTGGCCGGCAAGCTCAAGGAGCTCATCCCGAGGCAGCAGTTCGAGGTGCCAATCCAGGCGGCGATCGGTGCCCGCGTCATCGCGCGGGAGAACATCCGGGCGATGCGCAAGGACGTGCTCGCCAAGTGCTACGGCGGCGACATCACCCGCAAGCGCAAGCTGCTGGAGAAGCAGAAGGAGGGCAAGAAGCGGATGAAGATGGTCGGCCGCGTCGAGGTGCCCCAGGAGGCCTTCATCGCCGCGCTGTCCACCAGCCCGGCCGGGGAGAAGTCCGGCAAGAAGTGACGGGACAGATCCCGGAGCTCCGCGTCGCGCTGGGAAGCCCGGAGCCGCGGGCGGTCGCGGTCGTCGTACGCGGTCACAAGCTGCTCGTGATGGCGCGTCGCCTCGACGGCCGGGAGTACGCCGTGCTGCCGGGCGGCGGCATCGAGCCGGGGGAGGAGGCGGCCGACGCGGCGGTCCGAGAGCTGGCCGAGGAGTGCACGCTCAACGGCACCGTCGTACGCCATCTGTTCGACCGCGTCGACGCCGGCCGCCCGGCGTCGTACTTCCTCCTCGACGCACCCGACGGCGAGCCGGTGCTGGGCGGAGCCGAGGCCGAGGCCCAGTCGGAGGACGACCACTCCCAGCCCCTGTGGGCGACCGCCGGCGAGCTGCCGATGCTCGGGCTGCTCCCGGAGGGGATCGACGCTCTCGTCGCAGCCGAGGTCTGGCCCCTGACCGTCACGCCGGCCGCCGACGACTGGCCGGTCGTGGAGCGGCTGTGGCAGGTCTACCAGCACGATCTCTCGGAGTTCCGGCACGGGGCGCCGGACGTCCAGGGTCGCTTCCCGGCCGGTCGCCTCCCGTCGTACGCCGACCGCGACGACCGCGCGGCGTACCTCGCCCGGCTGGGTGACGTGCCGTGCGGCTTCGCGCTGGTGCGCGGGCTCGGGCGTGACCAGCGGCTGATGGGGGAGTTCTTCGTGACCCGGTCGACCCGCGGCCGGGGAATCGCCGCCGCACTCGCCCGCACGGTCCTCGAGCGCCACCCGGGTCCGTGGACGATCCCGTTCCAGAACGAGAACCCACGCGCGGCTGCGTTCTGGCGTCGGCTGGCCGCCGACGCTCTCGACGACGTCGCCGAGATGACGATCGCGGTACCCGGCAAGCCGCACCTGCCTCCGGACGTCTGGCTGACAGGGACCGTCCCGGGCGCCTGAGAGGCCCCGGGCTCGCCGGGAGAGTGTCGGAGGTGAGGCGTCCTTCGCTGGCACCTCCACCCGAGGCTTACGCCCGGGTGACGGTCACCGACTCCAGGCTCACGCCCAGCGCGGCCGACAGCGCGGCGACCGGCTCCTCGAGCTCGGCCTTGCGGGGCTTGCGAGAGCCGGCGAAGGACCTGACGACGAGCATCTTGCTGCGTCCCGAGCCCTCGATCCGCCAGTGGCCACCGACCCGCCCGTCCGCCAGCACCGGCGCCAGCATGTAGCCGTTGTTCCGGTGCCATAGGAGCCAGTGGTCGGCCGGACCGACGAACCGGTCGCGCGCCTTCGGGTCGTAGCCGCAGAGCACCGCGTCGAACTCGGGGAGCAGGCGGACTCCGGGCAGGTCGCGCGCGGCCGGCGCATCGGGGACGTCGGCGTACGGCTGGCCTCCCGGCCCTTCGCGCCAGGTCAGGTCGAGCCGGGAGAGCAGGTCGTCGACGCGGCGCAGCCCCAAGCCCGACCACCACGCGACGTCGCGGCGGGTGGCCGGGCCGTACGACGCGAGGTGCAGCCGGGCCGCCGCCACGAGCACGTCGCCCGGGACGACCCGGTCGGGCAGCACGGACGTGGCCGTGCGGTACCCCGCTGCTCCCTGGCCCGACCACGCACTCGTCAGCGGGCGGCGCAGCAGCCCGCCGTGGCCGAAGGCGAGATAGCGGCCCAGGCCACGGTCGACCGCCTCGGGGACCTCCTCGTCGTGCGCGCGCAGCCAGGTGCCCACGTGGTCGAACAGCTCGTCGGCCGGGCGCCACTCGTCCGCCGCGAACTGCTCCGTTGCCTGCCACAGCTCCTCCACCTCGGTGTGCCGGAGGCGGAGGTGTCGCACCCAGACTGCCCGCTGACCGACCCGGGTCGTGGCGTCTAGAAGCGCATGCTGGGTCGCCGTGGAGGTGTGGACCGTGCCTCGGATCGAGCTACCTCGCACGATCGCGTGCGACTCGTACGCCGCGGTCACGGCGTCGTGGGTCACGCCCGGAAGACGCGCGCCCAGTGCGACGTACGGCGAGCGCGCGGTCTGCGACTGGATCGGCCCGATCCGCCGGACGGCCTCCGTCACGGCCGCCGGCCCGCGTCCCTCGAGATCGGGGAACTGTCTGGCCAGACTCAGCCCCCGCAGCTCGTCCCAGGCGTAGGCCGTCACAGGGCCACGGTAGGACGACACGCCGACACTCGTGCCGTCCGTGCTGGCCCGCAGGGACTAGGCCGGACGACCCTTCGGTCGCCGTTCGGGGAACGCCCGGTGGCGCGCCGAGGCCGGTGTCACGATGGCAGACATGACCAGCCTCCTCTCGGAGCACGGCTCCGCATCGCACCCCGCCGTGGTCCGGACCTTCGCCGAGGACCAGACGGTCCAGCGCCGTCGATCGGGGCTGCGACGCACGGACCGGCTCGTGCCGGCCGGGCTCGTCCATGCCGCCGGGCGCGACACGGAGCGGGCCCTCTGCGGCCTGCTGCTGGACTCGCTGCACGAGTTCGGCCGCAGCCGCTACCCGTTCGAACGGTTCAGCCAGGACACCCGTTGCCGCACCTGTGACGAGGCTGCAGGACTCCGCTCCGCCTGACTCCCGTTGCCCCGGGTGCCACGATGGCCGACGTGCCGATCGCGCTGCCACCGGGTCTGGACGAGCAGCGTGGGCTGGGGCCCGACTGGGGAGTGTGGCTCGACCGCCTGCCGCGGCTGTTCGCCGACCTGCTCGACGAGTGGGAGCTGAGCCGCGACGGCGACGAGCTCTGGTACGGGTTCTGCTCGCTGGTGGCACCCGTGCTGACCGACGACGGCGAGCCGGCCGTGCTCAAGATCAGCTTCGACGGCGACGACGAGTCGCTCCACGAGGCGCTCGCCCTGCAACACTGGCGCGGCCGCGGCACGGTCCGGCTGCTGCGTGCCGACCCGCACCGCCGGGCCTTCCTCCTCGAACGGCTCGACCGACGTGACCTGACCGACGTGTGGGACCTGGAGGCCTGCGAGATCGTGGCGGGCCTATACCCCGCGCTGCACCTGCCTGCGCTCCCGCAGCTCGCGACCGTCACGTCGTACGTCGACCGCTGGCTCGAGGCGCTGGCAACGCAGCCGCGCGACATCCCGATCCCGCTGCGCTACCGCGAGCAGGCGCTGTCCCTGGGCCGCGACCTGGTCGCCGCACCGGCGGGCGTCGGCCGGATCATCCACGGTGATCTTCACTACGAGAACGTGCTGGCCGCCCCGCCCGGCCTCGACCCGGAGCGCGGCGCGTGGCTGGTGATCGATCCCAAGCCGATGTCGGGGGACCCTCACTACGAGCTCGCCCCCATGCTCTGGAACCGGTACGACGAGCTCGGCGGCGACGTCCGGGGCGGCCTGCGGCGACGCTTCCACACCCTGGTCGACGCCGCCGGTCTCGACGAGGACCGGGCCCGGGACTGGGTCGTGGTCCGGATGGTGCTCAACGCCAACTGGTCGGTGGAGGACGCCCAGCGCGCCGGTCGCGACCTCGATGCCGAGGAGCGCGCGTGGATCACCCGGTGCATCGCGATCGCCAAGGCGGTCCAGGACTGACGGCGACGGCTCACTAGAGTGAGCCCATCGGCGAGTGAGGAGCGTGCGGGTGGCCATCGACCCCGTGGTGATCGACAAGCGCCCTCGGTCACTGGTGCACATGTTCCTCGAGCGGGTGGAGTGCAGCCCCGACGCGGACGCCTACTACTACCCCGTCGAGGGCGGCTGGCAGGAGTCGACCTGGGCGCACACGCACGAGCTCGTCGAGGGGCTGGCGGGGGGACTGCTGGCGCTCGGCATCGAGCCGGAGGACCGGGTCGCGATCGTCACCTCCAGCCGCTTCGAGTGGGTCCTGGCCCATCTCGCGACCCTCTGGGCCGGTGGCGCCGTGACCGCCGTCGACCCCGACGCCGGTGACGACGCGATCACCCACCTCCTCGCCGACTCCCGGGCCCGCGTGGTGATCGCGGAGGACTACGACACCGTGCACACGCTGTGGCGGATCCGGGCTCGCATCCGTGACGTGATCAAGGTCGTGCAGGTGGACGGCGACTTCCCCGACGAGCGCGTGCTCACGCTCGAGGGTCTCCTGACGCTCGGGCACGAGCACCTCCGGCAGCACCCACGCGCGCTGTCGCAGCGGCTGTACGCCGTACGCCGCCAGGGCCTGGCCGCCCTGCCCTACGTCACCGACCCCACGCGCGGGCGGCGCGGCGTACGCCTGACCCATGCGGCGCTGACCTACCAGGCGACCGCGATCGCGATGCTCGGCGAGCTCGGCGAGACCGACCTGGTGTACGTCGCGCTGCCGCTGCGGTCGACGTACGCCCGGGCCGTGCTGGGGGCCCAGCTGGCGGTGGGCTTCCCGATCGCGCTGGAGGGGACGCCCGAAGACCGTGGCCGGGCGTTGCCGATGGTGCGGCCGACGGTGGTGACCGGCACGCCGGCGATGCTCCGGCAGCTGCGCGGGGAGATCGAGGAGCGGCAAGGATCGGGGTTCCTGCGGCGGCAGCGGTCGCTGGAGAAGAAGGTGCACAGCGACGTGCACGAGGCGTTCGGTGACCGGCTGCGGTTCGTCGTGAGCGCCGGGACCGGTCTGGACACCGACCTGGCCGACTTCTTCGCCAGCGCCGGGGTGACCGTCCTCGAGGCGTACGGCCGCGCCCGGACCGGAGCGGTCAGCGTCGCGCTGCCGTCCGACGTCGGCAGCCGCACCGCCGGTCGGCCGCTGCCCGGCACCGAGGTGCGCATCTCCGAGGACGGCGAGATCCAGGTCGCGAGCCCGGGGTTGATGGCCGGCTACCACGGCCAGCGGTCCCGGTCGACGGCCGCGTCGAGCGGTGGGCCCGACGACCGGTGGCTGAGCACCGGGGATGCCGGGGTGCTCGACGACCAGGGGCGGCTGCGGGTGCTGGGACGGCGTGTGTGACCCGGTGGCCGGAGGCTCGTTGCCCACCTGAAGGTCACGGGGTCAACTAGATTGACGATCTCGGACCGCCCTCGCCGTGTTCCTCGCCCCAGGAGAGACAGTGCCCGTCACCCCCGACTCCAGCTTCGTCGACCGCATGGTTGCGAACGTCGCCCTGCAGTTCCTCGACCGAGTCGACCGGAGCCCGCGCAGCGAGGCGTTCCGCTACCCCGTCAGCGAGGGGGAGACGGATCGCTGGGTCCCGGTGACCTGGGCGGAGACGGGCGAGCAGGTCTCCCGGCTGGCCGCCGGGCTGCTCTCGCTGGGGCTCGAGCCGGAGCAGCGGGTGGGCATCGCGTCGGGCACCCGCTACGAGTGGATCCTCGCCGACCTGGCCGTGATGTGCGCGGCCGGTGCGACCACGACGGTGTACCCCTCGACCAACGCCGAGGACACGGCGTACATCCTCGGCGACTCGGAGTGCCGGATCGTCTTCGCCGAGGACGACGGGCAGATCGCCAAGCTCCGCGACCACAAGGCGGAGCTGCCGCACCTCGCCACGATCGTCACCTTCGACGGGACCACCGACGATGACTGGGTGATCGGGCTGGAGGACCTGGGCGCCCTGGGTGACACCTACCTCGCCGAGCACGAGGGGGTGATCCGCCGGACCGCCGAAACGATCCGGCCTGAGCAGCTCGCGACGCTGATCTACACCTCGGGGACGACCGGGCGGCCCAAGGGCGTGCGCCTGCGGCATCGGTCGTGGGTCTACGAGGGATCGGCGATCGAGGCGCAGGGCATCCTCGACGAGTCCGACCTGGAGTTCCGGTGGCTGCCGATGGCGCACTCGTTCGGCAAGGTGCTGATGTCGACGCAGCTGGCGTGCGGATTCGCCTGCGCGATCGACGGCCGGGTCGACAAGATCGTGGACAACCTGGGCGTGGTGAAGCCGACGTTCATGGGTGCGGCGCCGCGGATCTTCGAGAAGGCCCATGCCCGGATCGTCACCATGCAGGCGGCCGAGGGTGGCCTGAAGGAGGCCATCTTCAAGCAGGCGTTCAAGGTCGGGATCGCCCACGACCGGGCCGTCCGCGACGGCCGCTCGCCCGGCGTACTGCTGAAGGCGCAGCACGCGGTGTTCGACAAGCTGGTGTTCGCCAAGATCCGCGAGCGCTTCGGCGGCCGGGTGCGCTTCTTCATCTCGGGGGCGGCGGCCCTCAACCAGGAGATCGCCGAGTGGTTCGACGCCGCGGGCATCCTGATCCTCGAGGGGTACGGCCTCACCGAGACCTCGGCCGGGTCGTTCGTCAACCACCCCGACGACTACAAGCTGGGCACGGTCGGGCCGGTCTTCCCCGGCTCGGAGGTGAAGCTCGGCGAGGGCGACGAGGTCCTGATCAAGGGCCCCGGCGTGATGGACGGCTACCACAACCTCCCCGAGGAGACCGCGAAGACGCTGACCGACGACGGCTGGCTGCGCACCGGCGACAAGGGCGAGCTGGACCCCGACGGCTTCCTCCGGATCACCGGCCGGATCAAGGAGCTGTTCAAGACCTCCGGCGGGAAGTACATCGCCCCGCCTGCGATCGAGTCGAAGTTCAAGGCGATCTGCCCCTACGCCAGCCAGTTCGTGGTGTTCGGCAACGAGCGCAACTTCGTCGTCGCCCTGATCACCCTCGACCCCGATGCGATCGGCGACTGGGCCAAGGACAACGGCGTGACCGGCGACTACGCCTCGATCGTCGCCTCCGAGGACTGCCAGAAGATGATGCAGGGGTACGTCGACGAGCTGAACCGCCGCCTGAACCGCTGGGAGACGATCAAGAAGTGGAAGCTCCTCGACCACGACCTGTCGGTCGAGTCCGGCGAGCTCACCCCCTCGATGAAGGTCAAGCGCAACGTCGTCGAGTCCAACTACGCCGACCTCATCGACGGCTTCTACTCCTGACCGCTCGTTCGGTCGGGTCGTCCGCCTGCGAGTGACCCATCGCCATCTGTCAGGCGGACGACCGGCCGACGCCGACCGCTCGGAGCGAGGCCGCGATCAGGGACGAACGGTCGCGGATCTCCCGAGCAGTGCAGCGGAGTACGACGACACCGGTGGTGACCAGGTTGCGCTCGCGTGCGATGTCGCTCTCCCGTCGATCTCGAGCACCACGACCGTGCCGACCCGGCCTCGTTCGCCGAGGACCAGCTCCAGTCCTGAGCTCGTCGCCGTTGCTGAGCTCCAGACTGCCGAGAAGCCGGCGAGGGGGTCGTCCGCTCTCCACAGCCCTCCGGTCGTCCGCTCCACGATGACCCAGGGCCCTCTCTGAGGCGGACGACCCGGGAGGTCGGGCGCGGACAGGAGATCGGCGAGGTGCCTGACAGGGGGACCCGTCTCCCCTACGCTGGCGACGCTCGGGCATCCGAGGGTGGGACTGGGGAGTGGGAGCCGTGGGCGAGACCGTGGCCGTGGCCGACGAGCGCAGCGCGGTGCGCGCGTTCTTCGGCGAGACCTTCGGGTCGCTCCGGTCGGTCTTCGTCAACCGCAACCTGCGCCGCATGCAGCTGGCCTTCACCGGCTCCCTGATCGGCAACTGGGCCTACGCCACCGCCGTCTCCGTCTGGGCGTACGACGTGGGCGGGGCGAAGGCCGTCGGAATCTTCATCGCGATCCGGTTGGCCGTGATGGCCATCGGGACGCCGTTCGTCTCGACGTTCGCCGACAAGTACTCGCGCAAGCGGGTGATGATCTACAGCGACCTCTACTGCGCCGTCCTGATCGCCGGCGCCACGGCCTGCCTGTACGCCGACACCCCGGCCCTGCCGATCTTCGCGCTCGCCATCCTCACCTCGTTCGGCGGCTCGGCGTTCCGCGCCGCCCAAGGCGCGCTCACCCCGCAGCTGGCCAACACGACCGAGGAGCTGACCGCCTCCAACGGCACCTCCAGCACGCTGGAGAGCCTGGCGATCTTCGTCGGCCCGGCGATCGGGGCGGGGCTCTTGGTGATCGCCGACGTGGAGGTCGTCTTCCTGCTCAACGTCGCCTCGTTCGCGTGGTCGATGTTCATGGTCTCCGGCATTCGCGTGGAGAACCCCCCGGCCCAGGAGGCCGAGTCGAAGCCGGACGACAAGGAGTCGCTCCTCGAGGAGGTCGAGGAGGAGGTCGAGAGCTTCTTCACCACGCTCTCGGCCGGCTTCCGGGCGATCTGGCACGACAAGGACCTGCTGGTCACCGTCATCCAGGGCTCGGCCCAGACGGTGGTCGCCGGCGCCACGGCCGTGTTCCCACTGGTGATGGCCGTCGAGATCCTGCACACCGGCGCCAAGGGGGTAGGCCTGCTCGACTCCACCTCCGGACTCGCGGCGATCGTGGGCGGCATCTTCGCGATCGCCCGGGCCTCCAAGCACAAGCTCGGGCAGGACCTCGGGATCGGCGTCTTCCTCTGGTCGTTCCCCCTGATCCTGGTCACCATCTGGCCGTCGCCGGTGATGGCGTTCGCGGTGATGGCCTTCCTGGGCTTCGCCAACCCCCTGGTCGACGTCAACGTCTTCACGGTGATCCAGCGGCTCACCCCCGACGCCGTGCTCGGCCGAGTGTTCGGCGCGTTCGAGACCTGCCTGATCGCCACGATGGCGCTCGGGTCCGCGATCACCCCCGTGATGCTCCACCTGTGGGGGCTGCGCACGACCATGGCCGTCCTCGGGCTGGGGGTCGGGGCCGTCGCCGTCCTCGGCATGCCACGGTTGCGTAGCATGGATCGGCGCCTCGAGGCGCCCGCGGGCCTGCCGCTGCTGAAGGCCATCGCGATGTTCGCACCGCTCAACCCGATCACCCTCGACGCGCTGGCGCGCGCGCTGGTCCGCGTCGAGGTCGCGTCCGGAGACGTGGTCGTCCGCGAGGGCGACGAGTCCGACCGCTTCTACGTCATCGAGTCGGGCAGCGTCCGGGTCACCGCCGCCGACGGGCACCTGCTGCGCGAGGAGGGCCCGGGCGACTACTTCGGCGAGATCGGCCTGTTGCGCGACGTCCCCCGCACCGCGACCATCACCGCCGGCGAGGACACCGTCCTCCTGGCCCTCCCGCGCGAGGAGTTCCTCGACGCGGTCACCGGCCAGGGTGAGGCCAACCGCCTCGCCGAGGAAGTCGTCGTACGCCGGCTCCGGGCCTGACCGAGGCTGCCGACGACATGACCGAGTGCACCGTCTGCGCGGCGCCCCAACCCGGCGGGGCGAAGTTCTGCACCGAGTGCGGGGCACCTCAGCGCGCGGCCTGCCCGTCGTGCGGGACCGCGATCGTGCCCGGAGCGAAGTTCTGCCTCGAGTGCGGGACGTCGCTGACCGGTGCGACTCCTCGCGACCCCGTGACACCCGTCGCCTCGCGCCGGATCACCAGCGTGCTCTTCGGTGACCTGGTGGGCTTCACGCCGTTGTCGGAGTCGCGCGACCAGGAGGACGTCCGCGAGCTCTTGAGCCGGTACTTCGAGGAGTGCTCGCGGATCGTGGCCCGCTACGGCGGCAGCGTCGAGAAGTTCATCGGCGACGCGGTGATGGCGGTCTGGGGCGTCCCGACGACCCACGAGGACGACGCCGAGCGGTCCGTGCGCGCCGGCCTGGAGCTGGTCGCCGCGGCCACCGCGCTGGGCTCCGAGATCGGGGTCGACGGTCTGGCCATGCGCGTCGGCATCGTCACCGGCGAGGTGGCGGTGACCGTCGGCGCGCAGATGCAGGGGATGGTCGCGGGAGACCCGGTGAACACTGCCAGCCGGGTGCAGTCGATCGCGGCCCCGGGACAGGTGTGGGTCGACGAGACGACGCGCCTACTGACCAGTGGCTCGATCTCATTCGCCGACGTCGGGTCCCACCCGCTGAAGGGCAAGGCCGAACCCGTTCCGCTGTGGGCGGCGCGAGCCGTCGTCGCCGCGTCCGGAGGTGCCCAGCGGCCCGACGGCTTGGAGGCGCCGCTCGTGGGCCGCGACCGCGAGCTGCGCATGGTCAAGGAGCTGTTCCACGGCGTGGCGGAGAGCCGCCGGCCGGCGCTCCTCGTGGTCTCCGGCGAGGCCGGGGTGGGGAAGACCAGGCTGGGCTGGGAGTTCTCGAAGTACACCGACGGGCTCGCCGATGCCTGCCGCTGGCACTCCGGCAAGTGCGTCTCCTACGGCGAGGGAGTCGCCTACTACGCCGTCGCCGAGGCTGTCCGCAGCCGGCTCGAGACCGGGCTCGGCAGCGACGAGCCGGTCGAGACCGGGGAGCTGGTCGAGCGCGGCCTCGCGGCGTACGTCGACGATCTCGAGGAACGCGCCTGGCTGGCCCCTCGGCTCGGTGCGCTCCTCGGCGCCGGGGCGGCGACCGGTCACGCCCGCGAGGACCTGTTCGCGGCCTGGACGACGTTCTTCGAGCGGGTGAGCCAGGGCACCGAGCCGGTGGTGATGCTGATCGACGATGCGCAGTACGCCGATGAGGGGCTGGTGCTGTTCCTCGAGCATCTGATGGCGGCCGCGACGTTCCCCTGCTTCGTGATGCTGCTCGCCCGTCCGGAGCTGGTGGTCGACCAGTCACAGCTCGTCACCAACCGTCGCGCCACCGTGCTGCACCTCGAGCCGTTCAATGCCGACGCGATGGCGAGCCTGGTCGACGGACTGGTCCACGGCCTGCCGGCCGATGTGCGCGAGCAGCTGGTCGAGCGTGCGGAGGGGATCCCGACGTACGCCGTCGAGACGATCCGCGCGTTGATCGACCGCGACTTCGTGGTGCCTCGGGGTGGGGTCTACGTGCTCGCCGATCCCGACGGCCTCGACCTGGCGGAGATCGGCGCGCCGGCCTCGTTGCAGGCCCTGATCTCGGCCCGTCTCGACCGGCTCGATCCTGAGCAGCGGCGGGTGGTGGACCGCGCGAGCGTCGCGGGCGGCTCGGTCGAGCCCTCGTTGCTCGCCGAGCTGTGCGCCGACGTCAGCGATCTCGAGGTCGCGCTCGCAGCTCTCGTACGCGCACAGATCTTCACCGTCGAGCACGACCGGCTGAGCAGCGAGCAGGGCCGCTACCAGTTCGTCCAGTCCGCGCTCCGCCAGGTCGCCTACGCGACGCTCTCGCGTCGCGACCGCAAGCAGATCCACCTCGAGCTGCTCGAAGTGATGTCCCGAGGGGGGTCGGACGAGCTCGCCGCGGTCGCGGCCCAGCACTGCGTCGCCGCCATCGAGGCGGCGCCCGACGACGCGGACGTCGGCGACCTCGCCGGCCGGGCGGTCGAGCTGCTCCGGCAGGCGGCGGTGCGGGCGCAGGCACTGGGGGCTCCGGGCGAGGCCGTGGGACACCTGGCCCGCGCCGTACACCTCGCCACCGACGAACGTCAGAGACGCGAGATCCAGCTGGCGCAGGCCCAGGCGTGCAACGACGCGGGGAAGTACGCGGAGGGTGCGTCGTTGGCGGAGTCCGCCCGCGACGGCTTCGCGTCGGCCGGCGATCTCGACGGCGAGGCGCTCGCGGCTGCTGCCCGGGTCGTGGCGATCGTGCGGAGCGGTGGCGATCTCCAGCAGGCCCTGTCGTTGATCGAGCCGCACCTGCAGGCGCTGAGAGGGACCCGGGGGAAGGATGCCGTGCTCGGGCCGGTGATCGTGCCCCACCTGCTCGTCCTCTCCAGCCTCGGCCGGGAGGACTACGACCTGGGGCTGGAGCACCTCAAGGTGGCCGACCGCCTGGGCGACCGGCCCCAGTACGCGCGCGGCGTCAGCAACCTGGGCGTCTCCATGCTGCGCGGCGGGCACGAGGAGCTCGGCATCGTGATGCTCGAGAAGGGTACGGCCGTCGCTCGCGAGTGCCACAGCCTCGACCAGCTCAGCCAGGACTTGGCAACCTCGCCTCCGCCCTGGCGCAGCGTGACGCGATCCACGCCGCTCGGATAGCCGACGAGGCGCTGGCCACTGCCCGGCGGGCCGGCATCGCGTCCGCCACGAGCAACGCGTTGGCCAATGTGGCCATCGGCCGGTGGGCGACCGGGGACTGGGACACGGTCCTCGAGCTCGTCGGCTCCGAGTCGCTGGACACGGGGTTCGACGCGATCGTCTCGGCGGTGGTGGCGATGATCTCCGCTGCCCAGGGTCGCGACCCCCACGAGCTGGTGGACGCGACGCCCGAGGTCGAGGAGACCGTGTGTTCTACCTGGACCTCGCCCGCGCGGTGGCCCTGGCGTTCCTCGGTGACCCTCGCTCGGTGGCGATGATGATCTCCGCCCTCGGCGCGGCGTACGAGGTGGGTGGCCTCTACGAGGACTTCACGCTCTTCTACGGTGCGGCGCTGCACGAGCTGCTCGCCATGCCGACGGCGACGCGTTCGAACGGCTCCGGCGGATCGTCGACGACGACGGCTCCAGCCTGCCCGCCGGTCTGGCCGGTCATCGGGCGCTCCTGGACGCGCTCGCCGGGGACCTGGAGGACGCGACCGACGAGAGCATCGAGGCAGCGTTCACCAACGCCTTGGGCCACTACGCGACCTGGGGCTCATCGGTGCACACGGCCCGGGCCCGAGCCGGATACGGCGTGTGGCTGACGCGACTCGGGCGAGTCGCCGACGCGCAACCTCACCTGGAGGCCGCCCGTACGGCGTACGCTGACCTCGGCGCCGTCGCCTGGCTCGAGGATCTCGAGCAGGCGCTTGCGGCCCACCGGGTCGGCTCGTAGCCACGACCGACCGCCGCGACTGGGGGGGAACCCATGACCGACCACATCGAGACGCCCGAGACCGACGACGTCGAGGGCCACTTCCTGCCGATCGACGACGAGGGCCGGGTCGCCGTACCGCACTCGCGGCGGCCGGCGGTCACCGACGACGACGACGTGGCGGGCCACGTCCTCGACCTCGACATCGAGCGGAAGCGCTGACCTTCCCGGTCTGTCACCGCGGTGACAGACCGGTGCGTCCCGAGCGGCGCACACTGTGGTCACACGCATCACCGAGGGAGAGCAGAATCATGAGCGAGAACATCAACGAGATCGTCCTGAAGGACGAGACCGACCCCACCGACGTCGAGGGCCACTTCCTGCCCCTGGACGACGAAGGCAACGTCGACTACACCCCCCGCCGCGAGGGCGACGACGTCGAGGGCCACGTGCTGGACCTCGACATCGAGCGCAAGCGCTGACCCCGGGCCCGTCGGCCGAGCTCGTCGAGACCACACGCCCGGACCCCGGTCATGCCGTTCATGGGGACGGCAGGTCCGCTCCCACGGCTCTGATTGGATGAGGCCGTGCCGTCCTCGCTGCCTGCGGGCGACCCGGCCCCGCCCGACGGGTCGCTGCCGGAGAGTGCGCTGGCCGAGGTCGGTCAGCGCCCCTTCGGGTTCTACGTCCATGTGCCGTTCTGCACCGTGCGGTGCGGCTACTGCGACTTCAACACCTACACCGCGGCCGAGCTCGGCGACCAGCCCGGCGCCTCGCGCGCGACGTACGCCGAGGCCGCGATCGCCGAGATCCGCCAGGCCCGCCGGGTGCTCGGCGACCGCGACCTGGCGGTGGACACCGTGTTCTTCGGGGGCGGTACGCCGACCCTCCTGCCCGCCGCCGACCTCGCGGCCGTGCTGGCGGCGATCGCCGCCGAGTTCGGGCTCTCACGGGACGCGGAGGTGACGACCGAGGCCAACCCCGACAGCGTGGCCGCCTGGGACCTCGAGGCCCTCCGCGAGTCCGGCTTCACCAGGGTCAGCTTCGGGATGCAGTCGGCGGTCGACCACGTGCTCCACACCCTCGACCGCACCCACGACCCACTGCGCGTGCCGGCCGTCGTCGAGTGGTCGCGGGCGGCTGGCTTCGACGAGGTGAGCCTCGACCTGATCTACGGCACGCCGGGGGAGTCGCTCGACGACTGGGCGACCTCGCTGGAGGTGGCCCTGGCCTGCCACCCCGACCACCTGTCGGCGTACTCCCTCATCGTCGAGCCCGGCACCGCCCTGGCCCGGCGCATCTCCCGCGGCGAGCTGCCGATGACCGACGACGACGACCTCGCCGACAAGTACCTCCTGGCCGACCAGCAGCTCGCCGAGGCCGGCCTGAAGTGGTACGAGGTCTCCAACTGGTCACGCGACGAGGCCACCCGGTGCCGCCACAACGAGCTCTACTGGACCGGCGGCCATTGGTGGGGCGTCGGCCCCGGCGCTCACAGCCACGTCGGGGGCGTCCGCTGGTGGAACGTCAAGCACCCCGCGGCGTACGCCGACCGCCTGGCCGCCGCGACCAGCCCCGCCGCCGCCCGCGAGGTCCTCGACGCCGAGACCCGTCGCGTCGAGCGGGTGCTCCTCGAGATCCGCCTGCGCGACGGGCTCCCCGTCCTTACCCTCGACGCCCACGGCCGCGCCGCCGTCGCCGACCTCGTCGCCCGCGACCTGGTCGAGCTCGCCGCCGAGCGCCTCGTGCTCACCCGCGAGGGCCGCCTCCTCGCCGACGCGGTCGTCCGCGATCTGCTGCGCTGAGATTTTACGTTCTCCCACGTTCCAGGGCAGCCGCACCTTAGCCTGATCGGGAACCTCTCCCAAGCCGAGGACCATGACTCAGCCCATGATCAAGTTCCTGCTGCTCGCGGCCATCGTCCTTGTCGGCTACTACGCCGTGCGGGGAAGCAGGCGCGCCTTCCACCGGGTCGTCTGGCGGGGGTTCGTGTGTCTGGCGTTGGCTGCGGCCGCGTTCAGCGTGGTCTTCCCGAACGCCCTGACCTGGGTCGCCAACAAGGTCGGTGTCGGCCGCGGTGCTGATCTTCTGCTCTACCTCGTGACGGTCACGTTCATGCTCGTTTCGGTCGTGTTGTTCCGCCGCCTCGCTGACCTCGAACGCAAGTACGTGACGCTGGCGCGGACCCTTGCCATTCGTGAGGCTCGAGGTGAGGAAGGACACCCGGAGGCGGGATCAGACGTCACCCACGGGAGCCGCTCCAAGGAAGCGTCGTGAGCCTGGCGGTCCGTCGCGGCGTGATTGCACTACTGGCCGTGCTCATCGCCGAGGCCGTCTGGATCATCACAGTTCCTCCGTTCCGCGGAAGTGACGAGGTCGACCACGCGTACCGGGCTGCGGGCGTCGCCAGCGGGCAGTTCCACCTGTCCCAGGGAGCGGCGCACGGACGCGGCGTCCTGGTGTGGGTTCCGACGGACATCGTGACTGCCGCCCAGAAGCAGTGCACGGCGCTCGTCTACGTCGGCCACGACAACTGCCACGCCGTCGAGACGTCGGGGGACCGCTCGCTTGTCGCGACCTCCGCCGGAGCGTATGACCCGCTTTTCTATCTCTATGTCGGCACCGTGGCCAAGCCGTTCCACGGCGCTGCCGCCGACTACGCGATGAGAGTCGCCGGCGCCATGCTGTGCGCCCTCCTCCTGGCCCTGGGTGTCGGAGTCATGGCCTTCGCTGGTACCGGCCGTTGGACGAATCTCGGTGTGCTGGCAACGATCACACCGGAGGTCCTGTTCAGTGGAGCCATGCCCTCGCCGAACGGTGTCGAGATGGGCCTTGCTTTCGTCTTGTGGGCAGCGCTTCTGGCTGCCGTACGCAACAACGAGGACACTCGACTGCAGCGGCGCCTGCTCGTCGTGTCCGGCATCGTCGTTTTTCCACTGACCTTCATCCGACTGCTGGGACCGATGTGGGTCGTCCTGATCGTTGTCGCCGTTGCCGCAACGATCGGATGGAGGCAGGCATGGGCCATACTGCGACGCCACCGCCGAGTCCTCGGGACGATCGCGGCTGTGACAGTCGTCGGCGTCTGCTGGTGGGCGGCGTGGCAAGCGATTGCCAGCCACGCCACGGGCGTGCAGCCCGACGCGGATCGCAAGAAGTGGCTTCTCGCTTTCAACCTTCCCGTGTACACGATGCAGATGGTGGGTGCCTTCCCCTGGCGGGATGAGCCGGCCCCGTTGGGGATCTACCCGTTGGTCTTCTTCGTGATCCTGCTGATGCTCGCGGCGGCCTGGCGACGGGGGGCGACCGCCCGCGTTCGTCGATCCGTTCTGTGGATCGGCATCACCTCACTGCTCGTGCCGGTGGTGCTCTCGTTGGTCTTCATGCCAAGCGCGGGCGCGATCTGGCAGGGCCGCTACGAGGTCCCCTTCGTGATAGGCATCCTGCCGCTCTGCGGCCTGTTTCTGGACGACGTGGCATTTGCTCCGACCGAGGGCAGGCGGTTGATCGCGCTGTCCGGAATCTTCTTGGTGATCGCGCACGCGGCCTGCGTTTACCACGTCCAGCAGCTGGAACTGCGACGCGTGGAGTCATACACGGACCCTTCCTGGTGGCATCCGCCGGGCGTGGTACTCGTCGTCGTCATGCTCGTCGCCTGTGCCGTGGTGTGGCCCCTGTTACGAGACCGTGCGACGGCACGGGTGGACCAGCCGGAGCCATCCTTGACATGACCGACACGCACGCCAGCATTGCGACCATTACGGCGGTGTACGCCGCCGTCGATCCCGCGCATCTGCGCGAAGCCCTGTCCGCCGTCATTTCGCAAACGCTGGCTCCACGCGAGGTGCTCGTGGTCGCCGACGGTGCGCTCACGGAGAGACTGGAGTCAGTCATCGCCGAACTGAGCGACCAGTTGCCAATGACGCTCCTGAGGCTGCCTCAGCAATCCGGCTCGGGGCCTGCCCGACAGGTGGCACTCGAGGCGGCTACTGCTGATTGGGTGGCCGTCGTCGATGCCGACGACATCTCCCTCCCAGAGCGGTTGGAGCGTCAATTGGTCGCGGCGCGTCAACGTGGGCTCGACCTGATCGGGACGGCGGTCGAGGAGTTCGACACCGACGATGACACGGTGCTGGGTGTGCGGCGGTTCGCATCTGGGAACGACGCTCTACGACAGCAGTTGCGCACACGCAATGCTTTCAATCATCCGAGTGTGTTGATGAGCCGTCGGCGCGCATTGAGTGTCGGCGGCTACCGACATCTGCCCTATCTCGAGGACTACGACTTGTGCGCCAGGTTCGCCGCTGCCGATGCACCGATAGGAAACCTCGACGAAGTGCTGGTGCGGTTCCGAGGCGGAGGTCCGTCGCAACGCCGGCGGCGCGCAGGTGATTGGTTCAGAGCCGAAGCTCAGTTGCAATGCAACCTTTATCAGTACGGCTTGATCCCATGGTGGCAGATACCGACGAACCTCATGGTTCGTGCGGGATATCGGATTCTGCCTCTGGACCTGCGCCATCGAGCCTATGGTCATGTGTTCCTGGAATCCCGTCAACACATGGAGGAAAGTCCTGACCTCGGAGCGCCAGCTAGCTAGCCAGCCGGTACGTCGGGCTTCACGGCGACCACGAGCAGTGACTTGGAAATGGCCCATAACTGGGGCCACCGTCGCAGCATGGCCATTCCCAATTGATAGTGTGGCCCCCCCATGCGTACTGCATATGGATCCCCGGGGAGTACGAATCTCCACTCGAAACCAACCTTGTCGAGTTCACGAGCCAGCGACCACGAGGTCGGTGCGTAGGAAGCGTCTGTATAATCTTTGCCTCGACGAGTAATGCGCAAATAGCGATGGGCGAGTGGCAAGGGAAGCCAGGCTAGGAAGGGAAGTCGGTAATGAGCTTCTATCGGCCAGAGTCGGTTTGGTGTCAGTAGGTAGAGAACTCCGCCTGGGCGCAAGGCGTGAGCAATTCGCGTGAGACCCGTCGCGTGGTCTGGCAGGTGTTCGTATACGTTGTCCAGCACCACGAGGTCGAACTTCTCCACATCATCAAGGTCCTCGACGCCCCCCTGGCGGAAACGGACGTTGTCTAGGTGATGGGTGGCTCGTGCAGTCTTAACGAGACGTGAAGTCGGCTCGATGCCCTCCACCCAGCGGAAATGCTTGGCCAACTCGGCGGCCGTGTCGCCGTAGCCAGATCCGAGATCAAGGACGTCTAGGTCTTCCGCGGGTCCGGAGAGCCATGGAGCGGTCGTGGCCATGATCTGCCGAGCGAATGCCTCAGCGAGCTGGAATCGTTCCGGACCGGCCATGCTCGTGAAGTCGTGGTAGGAGGGACGATCTACGTTCACCAGGAATATCCTGCCCTAGGGACCCTCACGGGTCATTGGGAACCGTTGACAGTCGCGCATCATCGGAGACGTGATGTTCACGTCCTACAGCGGTGGTACGGCGAGATACCCTATCGGAAGCCGAATTTCCGTCAATGAGCACGTTGGACCCTTGTCTGATAACGAGGAGGCTTAACCCAGCACTCGCGAATATCAAGATTGTCAGCATGACGCCACTGGGCACGAACCATCCTTGCAAGGTCGAACGGTAGGGCAGATAATTATGGACAATAGCTGTAAGACTTATGAGGATCGCCAACGACGAGCCAGCGAGTACGGGCGCGCTGAGCCAGATTGGCACACGGACGCATCGTTCGTCGAGCGCATAGCCGAGCATGAGCGAAATTCCTACTACGAAAGGCAACGCGTACCGACCCTGCCAAAACAGGCCGATCCGGTGATACGTAGCCATCGTCAGGACGACCGGTATGAGCGCAGAAACCAATGCAACAAACCCAGTGCTGACCCAGATAGCGCGTCGTGCTCGCAGCAGTGCGGACCCCAAGAACGCACCCCAAACGACGATCCCGATCATGTAAACCGCAATAGGCGCAGTCTCCCACGGTCCTGGGTAGACGGCGTAGGACCCGATCGCCCAGAGAGGCAGTCCTGTGATCGTGGCCGCGATTGGAGAGCCTGGATGCGGGGCCGGGGGCGGGGGAACACTGGTCCAAGAGGCAAGGGTCCAGGCGCCTGCACCCACGATGGAGAGCGCGACAGCCAGGCCACTCCACCTCGCCCACTTTGATCGGAAAACTTGCCGAGTCGTCGAGGAAGGTGCCATGACGAAAATCGCGAAGAGGATTAGCGTCAACCAGAAGGGCCCGGCGCCGCGGATCAAAGACATGACACAAGCTGCCGTGGTGCCAACCACAATTGTCATGCGATCCGGATGGCCATGGCTGCGTACCACTCCGAGGAGCGCTGACCAAACCGCTAGGCCACAGCACATTTCGAGCCCGTTCGGCGCCAGGATACTGGTCGAATACCACAGCACCGGAACGGCGCCAATCTGCAGGGCGACGAGGGGTGTCCGCGTAGTCGCCCAACGGCTCACGATGGCGCTAGCGAGCGCGATCATTATCGCGCAGAGGAGTCCGGCACATGCACGCATCGCGTACAGCGAACCGATGCCCGTGAAAGGTCGTCCCGCCGTGCCGACAACGGCATAGAACAGCGGGTTGTACGATGCCGCGAGGCTGGTAACCGTCACCATGTCATTTCCGAGGTGGGTGATCGGCTGGCAGTTGAACCGGTCCGTCGTGTTCCGACCCTCGCATTCGGGCCGTGCAGCCTCCACGAGGCTGGCGGGCGCCTGCACGACACCGCCATACGCGCCAGCGAGGCGGTGCCGAGGATTCCAGTCGCCGCGAGCGACAGCCGCGGCCTTCGTGGCGTGCTGGTTCTCGTCCATCCCAACGAAGGGTGGCACAGCCAGCATCCACGCGGTCTCGACCAAGATACTGGCAAGCAGCGTCAGCAAGAAGACGCGCCTGGTGCGGGCGGAGATCGCGCTCTGTCCCCCGGCATCACGCGGGATGGCAGAGTCGGCAGCCGCCGCTGTGATCGTCATGCCCCTGCGCCAGTGGGGATCCAGCCGACCGGAGCACGCAATTCGGCGACAGTGGCCGAGCGGTGAAGCACGGTCCAGTGCTTCTCTTTGATCAACGCATAGGCGAGTGCGCTCGTCGGCCGGAGGATTGCGATCGTGCAGCCGGTCCCGCGCAACTTGGCATCCCAGCCATCGGCGAGAGCGAGGATGTCAGAGTTGCGCTGGAGCTCCCCCACCGTGAATGTGTCGCCGTAACCGTGCATGAGCAGATCCAATTGGGGGTAGCGCCACATCAGGTAACCGCCGTAGTCCCAAGAGTCGAGCACCTTGGTGCCCGCCGGCAGTGAGGACAGGGCGGGGTCGACCCAGGACGGCTGCGCCGGTGGCTCATCGGCCGTGCTAGGGACGAGTACGCCGAGGACGCCGAGCGCTACGACGCTCGCCGCTCCCACTAGGAGCCGCTCCCCTCGGTGAGGCACGGCGGGTCGGATGCGCCCGGTGTGGATCTGGCAAGCGACCAGAGGCACCAGCACCATCGCGGCCACCGGGACCGTCCGCCAGGACCAGACCGCGCAGTAGGCGGCGGTCAGCAGCAGGCCGAGATCGAGATAGCTGCGATCGGTCCCCTTGACCATCAGCACCAGCCCGACGGCCAGCAGAAGGCCGAGCACCACGCAAGCGGGGTTAGTGAAGTCGGGTGAGTCCCACTCGGAGAAGTACTGCTTGCGCGAACCGACGCCGAGCACCGCGACGTAGAGGGCGGGTCCGATCGGCGTGACTGCTGCGGCGATGGCCGAGAGGACTGGGACCAGTGCTGCTCGGGTGAGGACACGGCGAGGGAGGGCACGGTCGAGGCTGAGGCCGGTCACGGCTACAAGCCCGATGCCGATCCCGATGGGCCACATGCCATGCACCATCGCCCAAGTCCAGGTCATCGGAACGAGCCACCATCGGATGCGCTGATCCTCCCGGGTCCTGAGCCATGCAGCGACCGTGAGCGCGACTAGAAGAAAGCTCAGCAACTGAGGGCGCATGGACAGGTTCGGTGCCAAGACGAACGTCGCCGCCCCAGTCAGGGCGGATGCACCGAGAGGGCCGATCCAGCGCCTGGACGTGAGGTAGAGGCTGGCGAGCAGTGCCACCAGCACGAGTCCGAGCAGCCAGGCCACCCCGGCCAGCCCGAACCACTGCTCCGTCTTCGCCATCGCGATCTCAGGAAGCCATTGCGTCGGGACCCACGGAGCGGTCGCGAAGCTGCTGACCGAACCGGGGTGCCGCAGCGGCCATCCATCGAGGAACTCCGAACCGAACCTCAGATGGAAGTACGTGTCGGGGTTGGCTAGCGGCGTCGCGGCGAAACGCACCATGACGAGGAGTAGGGCGACGTAGATGCCACCCCCCACGAGCTCGCGCCAGTACGGGAAGCACTCGCTTTCAGTGCCACCAGAATCGCCGACAGGACTCGCGTCGCTCGAGACGCGAGCCGCTGAGGGGTCACGTGGATCTCGAAGACTAACGCGTCGATCGAGAGACACGAGAACCCTCCGACAGGTGTGGCGACCCATCCAAGGTAAAGGAGCCGCAGCGCTGGGCGCGGGCAAACACGGCAACTCTATCCGAACGGTCAGGGCATCATTCGGCGCCGACTGCAAAGGCAGACTCGAGGTCGTGCTTCGAGTACGCCCGGAACGCGATGTGGGTCTCGGTCGACGTCACGCCGGCGACCTTGTTCAGCCGATCGGCCACGACACTGGCGACGTCGTCATGGTTCCGTACGCGCACCAACGCGATCAGGTCGATCTGTCCGGTCACGGAGTAGACCTCGCTGACGCCGTCGAGGGCAGCGATCGCCTCCGCAACCTCGGGGATCTGCGCGACGTCGGCCTTCACGAAGACGATGGCGGTGATCATGGACGTGACTCTAGTGGTCGCTATCGCGTGGGCCGGGCGGCCACCGGCAGGTCGCGGCGCTCGTCGAAGGGCACCAGGGCGAGCCGCGACCGGTTGGCGGCGTCGTGGAGCGCGAGGTGGCGGGTGGCGCCGCCGACGGGGCAGGTCCACTCGCCGTCGACCTCGATCAGCCGGAGGCCCGGGGCCTCGAGCCAGCGCAGGATCTTCTCGGTCTCCTCGGCGGTCGCGGACGGCGCCGGCCCTGGCCCTCCACGCACGCTCTCGCCGCTGGCGACCAGCTCCGCGACGTACTGATGGGCGTCACCTCCCGGTGGGATCACCCCAGCCGCCGCCAGTCGTCCGTGCCGGATGACGTGCACGGCCCACCGACCGTCGTCCTCGCGTCGGCCGCCGACGAGCTGGGGGAGGCGGGTGAGTGCGGTCAGTCGCTGGGTGCGCGAGGCCGCGCGGACGAACGCGGCGAGCCGGTCGCGGTGGGCGCCGGCCTCCTCGAAGCGCTCACCTTCGGCGAGCGCGGCCATCCGTCGGGTGATCAGCTCGACCACGTCGTCGGGCCGACGCAGGAGGTTGTCGCGCAGCTGGCGCACGACCGCGGCGTACGTCGTCTCGTCGACGCTCCCGTCGCAGGGAGAGAGGCAGCGCCCCATCTCGGCCAGCACGCAGGGCGACCCCGAAGGATGACGTGCGATGCGCTGGGAGCACTGGCGCAGCGGAAACGTCTCGTGCAGCGCGGCCAGGCACTTCTCGGCTGTCTTCCGGCTGCCGAAGGGGCCGACGTAGTCGGCGCCGTCGTCGGTCACCTGACGCACGAGCGACAGCCGCGGCCACGGCTCCCGGGTCAGCTTGAGGTAGTGGACCTTCTCGGGGAAGCGCGACCTGCGGTTGTATTTCGGCTTGTGCTCGGCGATCAGCCGGAGCTCGCGGACCTCGGCCTCCAGGGGGGTGGCGCACTCGATGCCGGCCACGGACTCCGCGATCGCCACCATCTCGCCGATCCGCGAGCGGGTCTCGGAGGCGGTGAAGTAGGAGCGGACGCGCGTGCGCAGGTCGCGCGACGTGCCGACGTACAGGACCCGGGACTGCGCGTCCCGGAACAGGTAGACACCTGGTGCGTGGGGGAGGCCCTCGGCGAGGTGGCGCTTGCGGCGCTGGGCGGTCGAGACCTTCGCGCTGAACGTCGACAGCTCCTCGAGGGTGTGGACACCGAGGCCGCCGAGCCGCTCCATGAGCCCATGGAGCACGTCGACGGTGGCCCGGGCGTCGGCCAGTGCCCGGTGGTTGGGGGTGGTCGACGCGTGGAAGACCCGCGCCAGCGACGAGAGCTTGCAGTTGGGCGCGTCGTCGCGGGTGATCACGCGTCGCGCGATCTTCGCGGTGTCGAGCACCTCGAAGGCCGGCCACGGGATGCCCTGGCGGCGGGCGAACCACTGCAGGAAGCCGACGTCGAAGGGTGCGTTGTGGGCGACCAGCACCGAGCCGGCGGCGAACTCGAGGAAGGTCGGGAGCACCGACTCGATCGGAGGGGCTTCGCTGACCATCGAGTTGGTGATCCCGGTCAGCACCGCGATGAACGGCGGGATCTGGGTGTGGGGGTTGACCAGCGTCTGGAACTCGCCGAGCACCTCGCCGCCGCGGACCTTGACCGCCCCGATCTCGGTGATCATCGAACCGCCCTGGGCGGAGCCGCCGGTGGTCTCGAGGTCGACAACGCAGAACGTGAGGTCGTGCAGCGGACGGCCGAGCTCGTCGAAGCTGCGCTGGGCCTCCCACCGCGCGTTCGGGCGCGGGCCGTCCACGCCCGATGGGAGGCGGAGCGGGACGGCGGTCATGGTTCGGACGCTAGGACGGCGCACCGACATCGCCCCGTGGGACACGCCGTACGACGCGCTCGCCCTGCCGGGTGTCGGTGGCGTCTGGGACGGTCATCGACATGACGACGAGAATCGACTGCGACACCTGCCTGGTGCGCGGGCCGGCCTGCCACGACTGCGTGGTGACCGTGCTGCTCGGGCCGCCGCCCGAGCTGACCCTGGGCGACGACGAGTGCCGGGCCCTCGACCTGCTCGCTGCGGGTGGTCTGGTGCCGCCGCTGCGGCTGGTCACGCCCGTTGATCCGCCCGTGATCGAGTCGGCGTGAGGCCTCGTGGGTCTCCACAGGCTCGACCGACGAGGGCTACGAGCCGGACGCCCTGTGGACAGGGCGTGGTTGGTGAGGCTGGTGTGGCCTGTGTGACAGTGGGACGCGGCAGGTCACAGAAATGTCACGACAGCCTGGTTGAAAGTTTTGCAGTCCCCCCGAGGTGTGGTTAGTGTGACCGCTCAGATGCCCGTGCCGATGGACCAGTCCGGTGTCCATGCGGGTGTCGCGCCGAGTCGAAGCCACGACCGCTCGGGGTTGTGTCCAAGAGCCGGGGAACCAACCCACCTGGGGTGAATCGCCGTCAAGGCGGCCACGCACGAGAGTGCGCGGACGTGGAGGCGGTGTAAGGCCAAGTCGTGCCCGAACCCGTCAGCTCACCTGGTAGGCGTACGACAGCAAGGGAGTCCTTCCGCTCGTGCTCAACGGCCGGAAAAGCCTCGTCACGTTCATCGCCACTTCGGCCACCGCAGCCGCCGCCCTCGTCGGGGTCGCGACCATTCCCAGCGGGACGGCCCAGGCGAAGCCCAGCATCCAGGACGTCCAGCACCGCGTGGACCGCCTCTACCACGCCGCCGAACAGGCGTCGGAGCGCTACAACACGGTCCGCGTCCAGCTCGACCAGATGCGCGGTGACGTCGCGGCGCTGCGCGCCGACCAGGCGCGCCAGCAGAAGCAGACCGAGAAGGCCCGGCGGATCGTCGCCGACTCGATCGTGCGGCAGTACGAGGGCGACTCCCTGTCCGCCGTCGGCCAGGCCGTGGTGTCCAGCGACCCGAGCGCCTTCGTCTCCCAGCTGACCACGATGTCGGCCTTCAACTCGATGCAGGCCGGGCAGTACTCGTCGTACCTGACCGAGGCCAAGGCGCTCAGCATCCGGCAGCAGGCCACCCAGGGCCAGTTGGACAAGGTCGCCGAGCTCGAGCAGCAGGCGGCCGAGGACAAGGCGACCATCGCCAAGAACCTCGCCGACGCCAAGAACCTCCTCGGCAAGATGCAGGACGCGGCCCGCGAGCGGATGCTCGCCGCCTCGCGCGACAGCACGCGCATCCCGTCCAGCGACATCCCGGTCTCCGGCCGGGCCGCCGCCGCGGTGCACTTCGCGATGGCCCAGATCGGCAAGCCGTACGTGTACGGCGCGGCCGGCCCCGGCGCCTACGACTGCTCCGGTCTGACCATGGCCGCCTGGGGCGCCGCCGGCGTCGGCCTGCCCCACTCCTCGAGCGCGCAGTACGGCTCGGGGACCCACATCTCGGCCAGCCAGCTCCAGCCCGGTGACCTGGTCTTCTACTACTCGCCCATCAGCCACGTCGGCATGTACATCGGCAACGGCATGATCGTCAACGCCGAGAACCCCTCGGCGGGGATCCGGGTGACCGGCCTGTACTCCATGCCGTTCGTCGGCGCCGTCCGCCCTGGCTGACCCGGCGCCCCGCGCGCGTCGAAGGGCCGACCGTCCACGGTGGTGGGTGGTCGGCCTTTCGTTGTTCCTGGCCGTCGCCATCGGTGTCGTCGTCTGGCTGACCCGGCACGACTCGACCTACCACGCGCCGCTCGACCGCCCTTCGGGCCCACGGGCGGACCCGTCCGCGGCCACGAGCCTGCTCGGTGACCTCCAGGCCGCCGTACGCCGCCATGACGCGGCCGCCGGCGCCCGGCTGGGGGCCGATTTATCGGCGCGCGCCGTGCTACGCGGCGTGGTCCGCAACGGCCGCGCGCTGCACGTCACCGACTTCTCCCTCCGCTACATCGACACGACCGGGGCCGTGACGGCTACCGGCTCGTGGTCGGCGGACGTTGCCACCACCTGGCGCTTCGCCGGGTTCGACCAGCGGCCCGAGCACCTCGAGGTGCGGATCGGTTTCGCCCGCGCCGGCGACCGCCTGCGCATCAGCGGGATCGGGGGAGGAGACCGCCGGTCGCCCCTGTGGCTCTCCGGGCCGCTCCAGGTCCGGCGTACGCCGACGAGCATGGTGCTGGTCGACGCCTCGGCCGCCCGGGCCGACGCGTTCGCCGCCCTCGCGCAGCGGGCCGTGCCGCAGGTGCGCCGGGTGCTGCCCGGCTGGTCCGGGGGACTGGTCGTCGAGGTGCCGCGCTCCGAGGGAGCGCTCGACTCCGCCCTGGGCGCCGACGCCGGGCAGTACGACGGGATCGCGGCTGTGACCACCACGGTCGACGGGTCACGCTCCCGCCGGTCGCCCAGCCACGTCTTCGTGAACCCCGACGTCTTCGACCCCCTCCGGCCGCGTGGGGCCCAGGTCGTGATCACCCACGAGGCGACCCATGTCGCCACCGGTGCCGCCACCAGCGCCGCCCCGATCTGGCTGGTCGAGGGCTTCGCCGACTACGTCGCCCTGAGCGCGCAGCGGATCCCCTTGCACGCGGCGGCTGCCCGGATCAGTGCCCTGGTCCGCCGCGACGGCGTACCCCGTCACCTGCCCGGAACGGCCGAGTTCGCGACCGGGGCGCACCATCTCGAGGCGCGCTACGAGAGCGCCTGGCTGGCGTGCCGCCTGCTGGCCCAGGACGCCGGCACGGGGGCCCTGGTGGCCTTCTACCGGGCGATGGACCAGGGGGGCGCGCTCGGGCCCGAGCTGCGCCGTCACGTGGGCCTGACGTCCACCGCGTTCACGCAGGCGTGGCGGACCCTGCTGGCACACTTGCCGCGTGGGTGAACGCCGCTGGGCACTGGTCACGTTCCTCGTCGCGGCCATCGCCTTCGTGCTGGTGGCCGCCTGGCGGATCCCGTGGCACCCGGTTCCCGGCGGGACGCCCCCTGCGGCCGCCGCGTCGGACGTGTTCACGCCGGCCCAGATCGCCCGCGCGAACGCCTACTCCGACCCTGCGCGCTACCTGAGCTGGGCGTCGTACGCGGTCTCGCTCGCGGTCGCCCTGGTCCTCGGCCTCACCTCCTGGGGGGCCCGGCTGGTCGGCCGGCTGCGCGGCTGGTGGTGGGTGCGGGTGCTGCTGGCCGTCACCGGCCTCGCCGTCATCGGCCGGCTGGTCACGCTGCCGTTCGCCGTCATCGGGCACCACCGGTCGCTGGCCTACGGGCTGAGCACCGAGCCCTGGGGTCTGTGGACGGTCGACCTCCTCAAGGGCCTCGTCCTGTCCATCGTGATCGCCGCCCTCCTGGTGCTCGTGCTGGTCGGCTGCGCCAGGCGTTGGCCGCGGGCCTGGCCGGCGGTGGCCGGAGCGATCGTGGGCTGTCTGGTTATGGTCGGCTCATTCGTCTACCCGGTGCTCGTCGAGCCCGCGTTCAACAGCTTCACGCCACTGGCCGACGGGCCGCTGCGCACCCAGATCCTGCACCTGGCCGACGTCGAGCACGTGCACCTCGACGACGTGCTCGTCGCGGACGCGTCGCGGCGTACGACGACCCTGAACGCCTACGTCTCCGGCTTCGGCAGCACCCGCCGGGTCGTGCTCTACGACAACGTGCTCCACGACCTGCCGCGTGACCAGATCCTCGCGATCGTCGCCCACGAGCTCGGGCACGCCCACCACGACGACGTGCTCACCGGCTCGATCCTGGCCGCCCTGGGGACCACCCTCGGCATCGGCCTGCTCGGGCTCGTCGTGTCCGTCCTACGCCGGCGCCGGATCTGGTCCGGTGGCCTCAGGGACCCCGCCGTCGTCCCCCTGGCGCTGGCCCTGGTCGCGATCGGCACCCTGCTCTCGAGCCCGGTGAACAACGGGCTGTCCCGGCTGATCGAGACCCGCGCCGACGTCGCCTCGCTCGAGGCGACCCGCGACCCGACCGCGTTCATCGAGATGCAGCGCGAGCTCGACCTGCACTCCCTCAGCGACACCCCGGTGCGCTGGTCGCAGTTCTGGTTCGGGTCTCACCCCACGACCCTTCAACGGATCGCGATCGCCGAGCAGCTGGGTCGTCAAATGCGAGGCGTAGCGCCGGCGGCCCCCAAATGACGATGACCGCGGGTCCCCCATGGACCCGCGGCCACCGTCCGTTCGCGCGGCGAACCGTTCAGCACGTCCCAGAGTTGGCGCTGGTTCCGATGCTGGTGCAAGTCTTCTGGAAGACGTTGGACAGGGAGCCGCCGAAGGTGTAAACGATGATTGCGATGAGCGCCGCAATTCCTGAGACCAGGAGCCCATACTCAACCGACGAGGCGCCGCGGGCATCCATTCTGGCCAGCCGGGCGTTGAGCATGATGCGCAGGTAGTCAAGCATGTGGTCACTCCTCGGTGGAGGCGACGGGGGGCGCGCCTCGTGCTGATGCCTACATCATTCTGGATGGGGGTGCCGATCGGGACGGACGATCGCATGCCATCCTCTGGTCCGTTGGAACTAGCCTTGACCGTCCACGGGTCCGACACTCGATGACTGGTCGGACATCCCGCACCAACACGGGTAGGTCGAGGTGGACGACACAACGGCCGCGGACCCGTTCGGGTCCGCGGCCATCGCGGTTGGGAGAGCCTGGTTCAGCAGGACTGGCCGGAGCTCGCGCCGACGCTGTTGCAGGTCTTCTGGAAGATGTTCTTCAGGGCACCGCCGAAGGCGAACACGACGATGACGATCAGCGCCGCGATGCCGGCGATGAGGAGGCCGTACTCGACGGCCGATGCGCCGCGCTCGTCCATCTTGGCCAGGCGGGCGTTGAGCATGATGCGGAGGTAGTCCAGCATGTCAGGTACTCCTGGGTTTGAGGCACCGGGTACGACATGACACCGAGGCCTGGTGGTGTGATTCGACGGCCTATGGTCACCCGCCAAGGTGTCACCACGAATCCGGCAGTCGGGCGAATCACCATGGCCCATCCGGACTAGGTGCACCAAGCCACCGGGCACGGTCACCTCGGCGACGCGGTGCATGTCGGCATGACCGTGGGAGATTGTCGGGTCTTGCGTTCGACTGGTCAAGCAATGACGTCGACGAACTCGTCGCTGCCAGGGATTCAGGTGTTCACATAGCTTCGCTTTGAGGACGCTCGATCATACGGCGAGTGGGAACGGCGGAAGACCAGAACGGCGTATAGACAGGTGGCAGCCGACGGTCTTGGGTGAATCGCATGGGAGTGACGAGGGCTCTCGGTGGCGCGGGTCCGCGCCGTGCCTCAAGGCTGAAACAGACTCGGCCGGCGTCCCGTAGCGATACAAAGTGGAGGGTGGCTCGTCAGCGCTCCGTTTGAGTTCCGGCGTCGCGTACCTTCTAGCCACGACGACGCCGAGATCGACGATGGCCGCGGACCCGATCGGGTCCGCGGCCATCGCGGTTCGGAGAGCCTGGTTCAGCAGGACTGGCCGGAGCTCGCGCCGACGCTGTTGCAGGTCTTCTGGAAGATGTTCTTCAGGGCACCGCCGAAGGCGAACACGACGATGACGATCAGCGCCGCGATGCCGGCGATAAGGAGGCCGTACTCGACGGCCGATGCGCCGCGCTCGTCCATCTTGGCCAGGCGGGCGTTGAGCATGATGCGGAGGTAGTCCAGCATGAGTGTTTCTCCTACTTGGTTCGGGTTATGAAGGCGCCGAGGTTGGATGGCCCTGCGGTCGAACTCCAGAATGCCCTGTGCCGACCAGTTCCAGGATCAGGCGAACGATCCGACGCCAATGGTCCGTTGAGACTATTCACGGGGGCCAGAACGAGCGCCGAAGAAACGAAAAACGGCGGTTTCGGCCGAAAGACCGGCGACCGCCGTTGTCCGTGTGGTAGGCGTCAGCAGGACTGGCCGCTGCTAGCACCGACGCTGTTGCAGGTCTTCTGGAAAATGTTCGAAAGCGCTCCGCCGAAGGCGAACACGACGATGACGATCAGCGCCGCGATGCCGGCGATGAGGAGGCCGTACTCGACGGCCGATGCGCCGCGCTCGTCCATCTTGGCCAGGCGGGCGTCCATCATGATGCGCAGGTAATCCAGCATTTCTTACTTCCCCTTCTAGGTCGATCCCGAGACAGGGAAACTCTCCCCCAGATGTGAGAGTAAGCCCAGTATCAATCGGCGGGCTATACCCGCAAGGCCAAATCGGTCATGGCGGATCGGGCCAGATTGGATGCTCTGAAGGCCATTTGGTGACAAAACCGGGATTTTTCGATCCGAGCATGGTTCAATGCCCGGCCGGCTGTCACTCCCTAGGGCGTTGAATGCTCGACAGGAGTCCGATCCGCATCGCGGTCACCAGGGCCTGAGCCCGGTTCTGGGCTCCGAGCTTCTGATAGATGCGGGCGATGTGGGACTTCACGGTCGACTCGCTCATATAGAGCTGCTGACCGATCGCGGCGGCATTCTGGCCGTCGGCCAAGAGCAGGAGGACCTCGTGCTCGCGAGTCGAAAGCCGCGTCGACTCGGCACTCATGCGCCGCATCATGGCGCCGGCGAGACCCGTGCACAGGAACGAGCGCGGGGAGACGGCTGCATGCCTGGCGGCCTTGACCACCTCCGTCGAGGGGGCGTCCTTGCCGACGAAGGCCGAGGCGCCGGCCTCCATCGCGGCGAAGATCTGGTCGTCACCCGAGTGCATGGTCACGACCACGAGGCCGATCTTCTCGTCCTTGTGCCGGACTTGGCGGATGATGTCGAGGCCGGTGCCGTCCTGCAGCTGCAGATCGGTGACGATCACGTCGGGCCGGTCTTCGAAGTATGCCGCCATCGCCTCGGCCACCGTGCCGACCGAGCCGATCACCTCGGTGGCGTCCTCTCGGGCGAAGGCGCCGACCAATCCCTCGCGGACCAGCTCGTGGTCGTCGACGATCAACACGCGGAGGAAAGAGCTCTCAGTGGTCATCACGAATCCTTGGGTCGTCGCGGACTCATGCGGACAGGGTGTCCGTTTCAGAGGACTTCTTCTGCGACGACACGCCGGAGCCTTCCAGGCAGAGGGATACCACGGTGCCGTGCGGGCTGTTGTCTGACACGGTCAGTTCCCCGTCGACGAGCGCTGCACGCTCCCGCATGATCTCGAGCCCGTGCGAGTCGTCACGGCCGCGACCGAGCCCGCGACCGTTGTCGCTGATCACGATCTCAGCCGCCGGCGGAGCCACCGAGCATTGCACCGCGATTGAGGTCGCCCCGGAGTGACGCACGGCGTTGGTCATCGCCTCCTGGGCAATCCGCAGAAGCTCGCTCTCGACCTCAGGACGGAGCCGAGTTGTCTTCTCGTCGAGGGTGACATGGATGGGGATGCCGCTGCTTGCGCTCAGGTGACGCGCCAACGAGCCGATCGCGGTGCCGAGCGAATCGCTCTCACCGATCTCGGTCCGTAGCGTCTGAACCGATCGGCGCACCTCGCCGACCACCATCGTCAAGCGCTCGCGCAGCATCTTGAGCTGTCGAGCGCGGGTCGAATCTTCGGGTTCTTGGTCCACCAGAGTGTCGACGTAATAACCGAGAGAGGCCATCTCCTGCGCGACGCCGTCGTGCATCTCGCGCGCGAGCCGTCGGCGCTCCTCGACCGTGGCAGAGTCGCGAAAGGCCAAGAACAGCACCGCCGTGTCGAGGCGAACGGTGGCGGGGCTGAGCGTGCGGTCCAGGGCGGACAGACGTCGAGGGAGGTCCATGGCCTGGGGATCGAGCCCGGGCGCCAAGACTCCGGATACGACGGCGGCCACGCCACCGCCGCTGTTCAGGGGGAAGGCGAAGCTGTGCCCGGCGACGCGGACATTCCCCGTCTTCAGGCTGTATTGTGCGAGCTCATCGCTGACGGTCAGCTCCGGCGTCGCCATTCCGGAATCCCCGACCAGCGGCGTGAGGACGTCGCCCCTGGGGATGTGAATGGTCAAGGCGGAAACCGGTAGCTCGTCCCGAACGGAACTAGCGATCTGCCCGCCCAGCGCGACCGGGTCGAGTCCCGAGCTCAGCTTGCCGGACAGCGTGATCAGCTCGCGGATCAGAGCCTGGGCGTCCCGGTAGGCGCGTTGGGGGTCGTTGACCTGGAGGAAGGTGCGTCGCAGGAATGTTGCGATCAGGCCGAGGCCGAGCCCGGTGACCGTCCACATGAAGACCGCGGTGCTTTGCTGCGAGTCGAGAGAGGTGAGCACGATCCCGACGTATGCCGTGAGCTCGGCGGACAGGGAAAGCGCTACGCCTCGCAGGCCGAGGTTGAGACCCGCCGTGAACGGTGGCACCGCCATCGCGGCGATGAGCGTGGTCGTCGAATGAGAGGACAACCCGGCCACGGAGCCGATCAGGGCCGAATCCAGGACAAGGAGCAGCGTGGCTGGGACCCCGAGCAACTCTCCGGCAGTGACGGCGGCCCACACGGCGGCGGTCGCCAGTAGGGCGAGCAGCAGTAGTTGGTTATGGCTGAGGATCAGGGGCATCACCAGGCTGAGGAGGGCGAAGGTTCGCGCGCCGACCGCCAGCCAGTTGTGCTGCCTACCTGGACTGCCCCAGATCATCGTTGTCCCGTCACGTCTTCCCGGAGAACGAGTCCATGATGTGGATCGCCGCAGGACCCATCACCGCAATGAAGAGACACGGCAAGATGCAGAAGATCAGCGGGACGGTGATCTTCACCGGAACCTTCTGAGCCTGCTCCTCGGCACGCTGGCGACGCTTGGTGCGGATCTCGGAGGACTGGATACGCAGCACGTTGGCGATCGGGATGCCGAAGCTGTCGGCCTGCACCATCGCGGTGACGAAGCTCTTCAGGTCGTCGACCTCGGTGCGCTCCGACAGTCCTCGCAGAGCCTCGGCGCGACCTTGACCGATCTGCATCTCGCGCAGCACTCGGGAGAACTCATCTGCGAGGGGACCTTCGGTGTTACGGCCGACCTGCTGGACGGCCGCATCAAACGCCAGCCCAGACTCAACGCTGATGGTCATCAGGTCGATCGCGTCCGGCAGGTCACGCTGGATGCGCTTCGAGCGGTCGTAGACCTTCTGGTAGAGGTACAGGTTCGGACCCATCCAGCCGATCAGGGTCGCGCCCACGATCACCACGATCCGAACGGTCAGGCTGGTGCCCATCAAGGCGGTCAGGGAGACCGAGATCAGGAACAGAGCGATCGCTCCGGTCACCTTGCCGGCCATCACCCTCTCGACAGTCCAGCCGACGGGGTTGCCTGCGACGTCCAAACGCCTGCGAATACGCTCCGGCGCGTCGCTGCCGGAGAACCGACGAGCTATCCGCGAGGCCCGCTGCTGAAGGGGCGCCATGATCCGCTCGCCGAAGGGCTGGTCGTAGTCCTTGGTGAGCTCGGCTGGAGCCCGCGTCAGAGCCTGGACGAGGGCCACGGAACGGTCGACTCCGCTGGCGGCCTGGCCTCCTGCGGTCGTGCCGGCGGCAGCGGAGACCAAGAGCAAGGCCAGGACGACGAGAGCGGCTCCCAGGATCAACAGCAGTGTCATCTCAGACCTCGACCTTGACGATGCGTGACATCCAGAAGACGCCGACAGAGAGGATGACGGCGCCGCCGACCAGCATCAAGATCCCGAGCGGACGCGTGAACAACACGATCACGTAGGAATGGTTTGCCATGAGCAGATAGAGCAGGAACGCGGGGGGAAGCCCTCCTAGCACCATGGCGGACAACTTGCCCTCCGCAGCCAGGGCGGCAACCTGACGTCGCATGTACTCGCGCTCCCGCATCGTCGCGGCGACCGTGTTCAACAGCTCGGCGAGGTTTCCTCCGACCTGGCGCTGGATGTTGATCGCCATCACGACCCAATCGAAGTCCTTGCTCTGGAAGCGGTCGGCCACGCCTTGAAGCGCCGTCTCGAGTGAGAGGCCGAGGCGGGTCTCGATCAGCACCTTGCGGAACTCGCCGGCGATCGGCTCGCTCGCCTCACGGACGATCGTGTCGACCGACTGCGCCAGCGAGAGGCCCGCAGCGAGCGACCCGCTCATGAGTTGGAGTGTGTCAGGCAGGGAGCCCTCGAACTTCTTCTTCCGGCGCTTGCGCCGGAACCCCAGGTAGAACCACGGTCCGAAGGCGCCCAGAGCCATGAAGATGAGCCCGAGAATCAGGTTCCCCCCTCCAAGGAGGAGACCGACGACCGAGATGACCAAGAAAAGGCCCGCGTGGAGAAGTAGCCACTCAGCTGGCCGCCAACTGCTCCCAGCGCCGTCGAGCCGCCGTGCGATCTTGTCTTCCAAGGATGCATTGCGTTTGAGAACGCTGGCGGCGGCGGTCTTGGCTGACTCGAGGGTAGCTCCTTCAACGCGCGCGGGACCGGTCACGGGGGTCGAGGCAGGCGCCCCCGTGCCAGCGCGCGCGGCGTACTGCACGACCCGTTGCTCAGTAGTCAGCGTGCGTTCACGAGGGACAGCGAGGACGGCGAACACCAGCAATGCGAGTCCGAGTGCACCTAGTCCGGCATACATCATCCAGCTGCTGGACGAGGACGCTGCGAGCGGCAAGACGGCGACGGTCACTGCGCTCACCGCAGCCCGTCCATTGCGAACAGCAGCGGGTCGACGTGCACGTTGGCGTACTCCATCTTCTCGAGGAACTTGGGGCGCAGGCCGGAGGACTTCAAGAAGCCCTGGGCCTTGCCCTCTTCGTCCCAACCCGCCTTGTGGTCGTAGACGAAGATGTCCTGGAGGGTGATGATGTCGCCCTCCATCCGCTCGACCTCGGTCAGGTGGGTGATCTTGCGGGAGCCGTCCTTGAAGCGGGTCTGGTGGACGATCAGGTCGACCGCCGAGGCCACCTGCTCGCGGATCGCGCGGACCGGGAGGTCCATGCCGGCCATCAGCACCATCGTCTCCATGCGGGCCAGCGTGTCTCGCGGCCCGTTGGAGTGCAGGGTACAGATGGACCCGTCGTGACCGGTGTTCATCGCCTGGAGCATGTCGAGCGCGGAGGCGTCGCGGACCTCACCGACGATGATCCGGTCGGGACGCATGCGGAGGGCGTTCTTGACCAGGTCACGGATCGTGACCATGCCTCGACCCTCGATGTT
>JAICHQ010000015.1 GCA_025924815.1 Nocardioides sp. | reverse complement strand
TCGACCCGGTAGTCGACCTCTTCGGCGTAGACGCGCATCAGGATCTGGACGCCCATGACGGCGGCGATGATCGCGATGATCTCCAGGATCGTCATGAGGAACGCGAAGGTGATGCTGGACGCGCCGTAGCCGCCTGCGGCAAGGATCACCCCGACGGCGGGGTTGGCGGCGACCAGGTTCCCGATCGAGCCGGCGAGGTTGCCGAACAGCAGGCCCAGCCCGGCGAACCCGATCAGCCATGCGATGAGCGTGCCTCGGTGCAGCTTGAACGCCAGGCCCCAGATGCTCCCGGCCAGTCCTGCTGCAGCCGGACCCGGACGGGTGGCGATCATTCCCTGCCCGAAGTCGCGACGACCTTGCAGGGCGAAGGCGACGAGGACCAGACCTGCAGCGAGCGCGAGCGCCGGCAGGAGCGGCCACGGGTTGTTGTCGGCGCCGGGTCGGGTCTCTTCGAGCCAGCCGAGCGGGGTGAACCAGGTGACCCGATCGGGCAGATCGCTGGAGTCGAGGTAGCCGCGCAGGACGTAGCACACGCCGAGGGTGGCGATCGCGATGCTGCTGGCGGTGCGGGCCTCGGAGCCCAGCTGTGCCGCCACCGCGGCCACACCGGCGAACATCAACCCCGACACCGTGAACGAGGCGGTCAGCATCAGAGTGGAGGTGACCCCGCCCCCGCACAGAACCGTGACCAGGAAGCTGACGACGCCGAGCGCACCCGAGGCGATGGCGGCCATCAGCACGGCGACCGCGAGTCGGGACCGACGGGCCATCACGCCCGAGGCGACCAACTCGGCCTGGCCGGAGTCTTCGTCGGCCCGGCTGTTGCGGATCACGATCAGGATCGCCATCAGGCCCGCGAAGAACGCGCCCAGCTGGCCGGCGCGCCAGGCATTGAAACCGTCTGCGGTCATCAGGTTCCGCGCGGACCCGAAGATCAGGGACAGCGCGGGATTGGCGCCGAGCGCGGTCGCTAGCCCTCTGCGGTCGGCCGCGTCGGGGAAGATCCAGGCGTAGGCCAGGACGGAGGACGCCGACAGTGCGGTGATCAGCAGCACCCACGGGGCGATGGCGCGGGCGTCTTGTCGCAGCGAGACCCGGAGCAGTGGGCGGGTACCGACGAACCGCGAGCTCGAGGGCTGCGGCGTGAGTGCTGCCGAGGCGCTCATCGGACCGTCGCCTGGGCTGCCGGGTCGGTGACGCCGTACTGCTGGAGGAAGAGGTCCTCCAGCGAGGCCGGGGACACCGTCAGTGCACTCATCCGGTACGGAGTCAGCGCGACCATCGCATCGTTGATCCGATCAGGCTCGACAGTCGCGGTGAGTCGGTGGTGTGCGTCCACGTGGACGTCGTGGAGCATCGACAGCTCGGAGGCTTCCCGCGGTGGTACGGCGAGGGTGGCGTCGATCGTCAGCCGGGTCTGACCGCGCAGGCTCTCCAGGGTCCCGGTCTGCACGATGCGCCCGTCGCGGATGATGCTGACCCGATCCGCGAGCACCTCGACCTCGGTCATGATGTGGCTCGAGAGCAGGATGGTGCGTCCCTTGGCCTTCTCCTTCGCGATCTCGTCCAGGAACACGGCCTCCATCAGCGGATCCAGCCCCGAGGTCGGCTCGTCGAGGATGAGCAGCTCCACGTCCGCGGCCAGCGCGGCCACGATCGCGACCTTCTGCCGATTGCCCTTGGAGTACTGCCGACCCCGCTTGGTGGGGTCGAGCTCGAACAACCTGATCAGCTCCGCCCGGCGTCCCTGGTCGAGCCCCCCGCGCAGGTTGCCCAGCAGGTCGATCGCCTCGCCGCCGGAGAGTCCCGGCCACAAGCTCACGTCCCCGGGCACGTAGGCCAGCCGACGGTGCAGCTCGACCACGTCGCGCCACGGGTCGCCACCCAGCAGCCGCGCTGTACCGCCGTTGGGGCGTAGCAGCCCCAGCAGGACGCGGATGGTGGTCGACTTGCCGGCCCCGTTGGGCCCCAGGAAGCCGTGGACCTCGCCACGAGCCACGCTCAGATCGAGGCCGTCGAGTGCGGTGAACGAGCCGAACTTCTTGACCAGCCCTTCGATGAGGATGGCCGGCTCCTGCGAAGCGGATGAGGGGGCGGACGCCGGGGTCGTCGTCGGGGCCATGTGCAGCTCTCAGTCCTTCGGTCGGTCAGGTCAGCGGGCACGTGGCGGGGACGCCGCGGAGATGGGTGGCGACGGCGTCGGAGACTCGCTGCACCAGTTCCTCGCGGGCCATGCCGGCCAGGGGCTCGATCCGTAGGACCCTGCGGGCGACGACGACGCCGAGCAGCTGGCTGAAGACCATCGAGACGCGTGCCTGCGCGTCGGCAGGCTCTACGTCTGCCAGCAGTCCCGCGGCCGCTCGTTTCATCACGGTCGCCACGGCGAACTGCCGCACCAGGTCCGTCGCCGTGGCGTCGGCCAGCACGCGACGTAGGAAGGCCAGCATCGCGGGCCCGGTCTCCGGGCTGTCCCAGACGTCGAGGAAGGTCTCGGCGAGACGGACGGGCGCGGCATCCCGCTCCCCGGTCAGCACCCGGTTCAGCAGCGAATCGACATCGACCGGCACCTCGAGTGCGGCGCGGAACAGGCCCTCCTTGGTCCCGAAGTAGTGGTGGACCAATGCGGGATCCACTCCGGCCGCGGTCGCGACCGCCCGGATCGAGGTCCCGGCGTACCCGTGGGCGGCGAACAGACCGCGGGCTGCATCCACGATCTCGCTCTGGGTCTCCGGTGCCCCGGGCCGGCGCCCGAGCCGGCGACGCGGGGAGGGCACACTCGACTTCGGCATGGGCCGTCCGATCTCAACGGATGATGAGTTCCAACCTACTGACCGTCCCGGTATACGTCAACGCGCGTTGAAATGGAGCTGCTCCACCTCAAGGACGGGCTCGCCCGGGTCGGCGAGACCTCGAACGGGGCAACGACGCCCACGTGGCCGACGACCTGCCCCAGCAGACCGCCGACACCTTGCCGATGGGAGGCGCTCACCCCGCCGGTAGGACGCTGGGCGGCAGGTCCAGTCCCGGCAGCAGCTCGAGCAGGAGGTCCCGCACCCGGGCGTCGAGGTCGGCGACGATCCGTCGGACGGCGGCCTCGTCCTGGCCGCGGGGGTCATCGACCGGCCAGTCACGGTAGGTGACGCCGGGGACGTAGGGGCACTCCTCGCCGCAGCCCAGGGTGACGGCCAGGTCGCTGGCGGCGATCATCGTGCGGGTGAGGAGCCTGGGCTGCTCACCCGAGGTGTCCAGACCGATCCTCTCCAGCACCTCGGCGACCTCGGGGTGGATGTGCTCACCGGGCTGGGTGCCGGCGGACAGAGCGATCATGCGGCCGTCGGCGTAGTGCTCGGTCAGGAGCCGGGCGGCCACGGAGCGGCCGCCGTTGCGCACGCAGGCGAACACGACCTGGGGAGCGTAGGTGTCGGCCTCGACGGTCACCTCGTGGTCTCCTTGGTGGCGTCAAGGAAGTAGCGACGGACCCAGAGGCTGACGTAGACCAGGCCGACCAGGACGGGCACCTCGATGAGGGGTCCGACGACGCCGGCCAGGGCTTGTCCGCTGGTGACGCCGAAGACGGAGATGGCCACCGCGATGGCGAGCTCGAAATTGTTGCCCGCGGCCGTGAAGGCCACGGTCGTGGAGCGGCGGTAGCCGAGCCCGAGGCGGTAGGCGATCAGCATGGATCCGCCCCACATGAGCGCGAAGTAGGCCACCAGCGGGACCGCGATGCGGGCGACGTCGGCTGGCTGGTGGGTGATGGTGTCGCCCTGGAGTGCGAACAGGACCACGATGGTGAACAACAGTCCGTACAGCGCCCACGGTCCCAGACGCGGCAGGAACCGTTGTTCGTACCAGACGCGTCCGCGGCGGCGCTCTGCGATGCGTCGGGTGAGGTAGCCGGCGGCGAGCGGGATGCCGAGGAAGGCCACCACGCTCCAGGCGATCTGCCAGGGCGACACGTCCAGGCCGGTGGTGGACAGGCCGAGCCAGCCGGGCAGCAGGTCGAGGTAGAACCAACCGAGGAGTGCGAACGCGATCACTTGGAAGACGGAGTTCAGAGCGACCAGCATCGCCGCGGCTTCGGGGTCGCCGCAGGCGAGGTCGTTCCAGAGGATGACCATCGCGATGCAGCGGGCGAGGCCGACGATGATCAGCCCGGTGCGGTACTCGGGCAGATCGGCGAGGAACACCCAGGCCAGGGTGAACATCAGTGCCGGGCCGATGACCCAGTTCAGGACAAGGGACAGGGTCATCATCCTGGTGTCGCGCGCGACATCGCCGATCTCGTCGAAGCGGACCTTGGCCAGTACCGGGTACATCATCACCAGCAGGCCGAGCGCGATCGGCATTGACACCGAGCCGACTTTGATGGCGTCCAGGACGTCGGCGATGCCGGGCACCCCGCGGCCCAACAGCAGTCCGGCCGCCATCGCCAGCCCGATCCACACCGGCAGGTAGCGGTCCAGCGTGGAGAGTCGATGGACGACGTCGGTCCGGTCCGCGACCGGCGTCGCGCTGGTCATGGCGTTGGCTTGG
Organism: Nocardioides sp.; assembly: GCA_025924815.1. Lineage (GTDB taxonomy): Bacteria > Actinomycetota > Actinomycetes > Propionibacteriales > Nocardioidaceae > Nocardioides. The sequence goes on along the minus strand of JAICHQ010000015.1, from coordinate 44,290 downwards.
TGGCCCGGATGATCGCGCCGTGCATGCCCGGTGCGGCCTCGTGGGTGAACTCGACCTCGGCGTCGACGAATCCGGCGGCGGCGAGGCCGTCGAGGTACTCGTTGCGTGACAGGGCGCCGGCGATGCAGCCGACGTACGAACCCCGCTCGGCACGATCGGCCACGGTCAGCTGGTCCTCGGCGACGACGTCGGAGATCCCGATCCGTCCGCCAGGGGCGAGCACGCGGTGCATCTCGGCGAGTACCTGGGGCTTGTCGACCGACAGGTTGATCACGCAGTTGGAGATGACCACGTCCACCGAGGCGTCGGGCAGCGGGACGTCCTCGATGGTGCCCTCGAGGAACTCCACGTTGGTTGCCCCCGCCTTGGCGGCGTTGGCGCGGGCCAGGTCGAGCATCTCGTGGGTCATGTCCACTCCGTAGGCAAACCCGGACTCGCCGACCCGACGGGCCGAGAGCAGCACGTCGATGCCGCCACCGGAGCCGAGGTCGAGCACCCGCTCGCCCGGTCGAAGGTCGGCCACCGCGGTGGGGTTGCCGCAGCCCAGGCTCGCGGCCAGCGCCTCGGCCGGAAGCTCGCCCTGCTCGTCGGCGTCGTACAGGCCGGCGCCGAAGGAGTCGTCGACAGTGCCCGTTTGTCCGCCGCAGCAACCGGTGTTGCAGCAGCCCTCGTCGACGACCTGAAGGGCGTCGTTCACCTCGGTGTTGCTGCTGCCGCCCCGTACGGCGGTGGCGGCCCGGGCGTACCGGACACGCACTTCCTCGCGCAGGTCGTGGGTGCTCGTCATGGGTCCCATCCTCTCATTCGCATCGACCGGTGTCGATACATCGAGTGCTATCGATGCATCGATGATTGTCAATGAGTGTGGCATGATGGAGTCATGGCCCCCAGAACCGCCCTCCCGCTCCTCGGCGACGCAAACGTCTGCTGCACCCCGGTCGCACACGGTGCTCTCGATGTCGAAGAGGCTCGGGGTTTGGCCCGGATGTTCAGGGCCCTCGGAGACCCGACCCGGGTCCGGCTGCTCTCGCTGATCGCCGCCCACCCCGAGCGGGAGGCCTGCATCTGTGACCTCATCGCTCCGGTGGGATTGTCCCAGCCGACGGTCTCCCACCACATGAAGCAGCTGGTCGACGCGGGACTTGTGGTCCGTGAGCAGCGAGGCCGCTGGGCCTTCTACCGACTGGTCGAGGGGCAACTGACCGCTCTCGGCGATGCCCTGCGGCCCTGATCTGGCTGGATCCGGTCGTTGAAGCCGGTCGACGTCTGCCAGGGGACCCGAGCAGGGAAAGAGCCCGCGACGCTCCTCGGGCCTCCGGCCGCGAACGGCGCGGGCGATGACGGTGCGCTCCTGACTTGGACGTCCGCACCCATGTGCAGATGACCACTGGCGCGTCGGATCCTGCGACAAGCGCCTATGGCGAGGCCCTGAGCCCGTCGTTACAGTCGTGACAGTCAAATGACGCCATTCAGGGGAAATGGTGCGGCAGCGGCGCCGATCGCACTGCGATCGCCAACATCCCGGTTGGGGCAGATATGACGACGACCGATCCGATTTCCGAACGCCTGGTCACGCCCACGACGTGGGACGAGGCGAAGAGGTTGGCAGTGGTGCCGGCACCTCACCCCGGCCGTCGGTTTCTCATGGTCGTCAGCGCCGCCCTGGCCGTTGGTCTGGTGACGACCCTGATCACCAATCCCCGGTATGAGTGGGGAACGGTCAACGAATACCTGTTCGCGCCCGACATCCTGCGTGGTCTCCGGATGACGATCATCCTGACCGTCGTCTCCATGCTCATCGGCATTGCGCTCGGGATCGTTCTGGCCGTGATCCGTCTTTCTCCCAGCAAGCTGGCCAGCGGTTTGGCCGGTGCCTACATCGGCTTCTTTCGAGGTACGCCGGTGTTGGTGCAGCTGATCTTCTGGTTCAACTTCTCGGCGCTGTACCCGAAAGTGGTCATCGGAATCCCTTTCGGCCCCGAGTTCTTCCTGGTGAACATCAACCTGCTGATCACACCGTTCGTGGCCGCGACTCTCACGCTCGGTCTCAACGAGGGCGCCTACATGGCCGAGATCGTCAGATCCGGAATTCTCTCGGTCCCCGAGGGTCAGACGTATGCCGCATCCTCGCTGGGACTCAGTCGCCTGCAGACATTGCGAAAGGTCGTTCTGCCCCAGGCGATGCGGGTGATCGTCCCTCCCACGGGTAATGAGGTGATCGGAATGCTGAAGACGACGTCGATCGTGTCCATCATTGCCCTCTCGGAATTGCTGTACTCGGCACAGTCGATCTACACCAGGACCTACGAAACGATCCCGCTCCTGATCGTGGTGAGCATCTGGTACCTGCTCGCCACATCCGTCCTGACCTTCGGGCAGCAGTACCTGGAGCGCCGCTTCGGGCGAGGCACCACGCGGACCGCGCCGGTCGCCCGATTCCAGATGCTTCGAAATGCGTGGGGAATGACGCGACGGGAGGCCGGGGTCCAGTGATGGGACAGGCCGTCGCGCACACCTACTCCGCACGACGCGAAGGCGACTTCATGCTGCAAGCCCACGACGTACACAAGTTCTTCGGGTCGCTGCACGTCCTGGACTCGGTCTCTCTCGACGTGGCCAAGGGCGAGGTCGTCTGCATCATCGGTCCATCCGGATCGGGAAAGTCGACCTTCCTGCGGTGCATCAACCATCTGGACAAGATCGATGCCGGCCGAATGTCCGTCGACGGTCGGCTGGTCGGCTATACCGAACGGGGAAGCAGACTCCACGAACTGCCCGAACGCGATCTGCTCAAGCAACGCGCGGATATCGGCATGGTGTTCCAGCACTTCGATCTCTTCCCTCATATGTCCGTCCTCGAGAACGTGTGCCTCGCTCCGGTGCTGCTCAAGCGGAGGACGAAGCAGGAGGCCAAGGCGGCAGCGGTCGAACTCCTGCGACGCGTCGGTCTGGCGGACAAGCTCCAGGCCTACCCCGTGCAGCTCTCCGGTGGACAGCAGCAGCGGGTGGCGATCGCGCGAGCGCTGGCCATGGAACCCAAGCTCATGCTCTTCGACGAACCGACCAGCGCCCTCGACCCCGAGCTGGTCGGTGAGGTTCTGGTCGTCATGAAGGAGCTCGCCCGAACCGGTATGACCATGATCGTGGTGACGCACGAGATCGGTTTTGCGAGTGAAGTTGCGGACACGCTCGTCTTCATGGATCGCGGCAGAGTGGTCGAGTCCGGCGATCCCCGCACGGTCATCTCCCAACCTCGAGAAGAGAGGACACGAACCTTCCTGTCTCAGGTTCTCAGCTGAAGAGGTAGTTCCCGATTCTCGGGTCCCGGCAGCCCACAGCCGGGACATCACCGACATCCACACATTCGATGGGCTGCGATCGGTCGCGCCCAGAACAGGACCCACCATGAACCGAATCTCAAGCCTGCTCGCCGCACTCGCCATGACCGGCGCCGTGGCAGCGACCGCCGGCTGCGGAGCCATCAAGCCCGTTGACGCCCAGGCCAACACCGAGAACAAGGCTGTCCCCGCGGCGCTCGCAGACGGCGTCCTGCAGGTGGCGACGGACCCGACCTACCCTCCCTTCGAGTATCGAGACGCGGTGACGAACGAGATCATCGGCATCGACCCCGCGTTGGCAACGGCGATCGCCGACAAGTTGGGCGTCAAGATCGATTTCAAGGTCATCGGCTTCGACACCCTCATTCCCGGCTTGGACGCGGGCCGTTTCGATGTCGCCATGTCGGACATCGGAGACTCGAAGGACCGGCGCGCGAAGGTCGACTTCGTCGACTACGCACGAACCCTGGACGAGCTGCTGGTCGCCAAGGGCAGCTCCCTGGTCGCGGCCAGCTCGATGGATGACCTGTGCGGAAGGAGCATTGCTGCGCAACTCGGTACGCTGGAGATCGGTTGGCTCCAGACGGCTTCCGATGACTGCGTCAGCAAGAGCCAGTCGAAGATCGATGTCAAGGTCTTCCCCGGCTCGCCGCAGGCGCTCCTGGCTTTGACAACCGGCCGCGTGGACGGGTTCTTGAGCGACAGCGTCGCCGCCGGCTTCACCATGAAGACCGCCGCAGGTTCCAAGCTGGCCATCGCCAAGCTCCGGTACGAGTACGGGGGTCTGCTGGGCATCGCCGTGCCGAAGGACGACGTCGACCTCCAGAAGGCCCTGACGCGTGCCCTGGGCGAGATCATGGACGACGGGACCTACGGCCAGCTGATGGCGAAGTACGGACTCGGCGACCTGGAGCTGGACGCGCCACAGCTGAATCAGGGCAAGTAGCAGACGGGCGCACGACACTAGCCTCATGACTGCGCCTCCTCGGCCCGACCCGGCCGTGATGCTGACCGGCTCGGACCTGACGGTGGAGGCATTGGTCGACCTGGCTCGGTCGGAGCGGATGGTGGGTTTGTCCGACGACGCCCTGGAGCGCATCATGCGGTCCCGGGACGTGCTGATGAGCCAGCACGGGACACGGTTGATCTACGGGCGCAACTCCGGGGTCGGCGCACTGAAGGACGTCAGCGTTCCTCAGGACGTGGCGTCGGATCTGAGGATGCTGAGGAGTCACGCCACGTCAGGTGGCGACGAGGTGTCGACCGAGGCGATCCGGGCTCTGATGATCATCCGGCTCAACCAGCTCGCCCGAGGCGGCGCGGGCGTCAGTGTCCCTGCCTGTCAACGGCTGGTGGAGATCGTCAATCGTCGGCGGTACCCACGGCTGTATCGAGGCGGTGCCCTCGGTACGGGGGACATGCCGCAGCTCGCTGGAATCGGGCTCCTGCTGGCGGAATCCACGTCGTACCCGAGGTCGTCGACAGGTTCTGGCGCCTTGGCGCAGGGGGATGCGCTCGGTCTGATCAGCAGCTCGGCGCTCACGCTGGCCGACTGTGCGTTGGCCAGTCATACGCTGCGCAGGATGTTGAAGGCGTCCAGTGTGGTCGCCGCCCTGACCTGGTTGGCCGTGAAGGGAAACCGCGAACACTTCTGCGAGGCGGCGTCACCAGCCTTGCGCACCGACGATGCGCTGCGGGTCGCCCAATGGCTGAGGGAGTTGCTCGGCGAAGAGGACTACGCCCCCGCCAGGGTCCAGGAGACGTTCGCGCTACGCGTCTTCCCGTCGAGCGTCGGTGCCGTCATGTGGGCCCTCGGGGAAGTCGTCAGCATGACGGAAGATCTGATCAACGCGGGTGTCGAGAATCCGTTGGTCTCGGCTTCGAGCGGCGAGGTCGTTCATCACGGCGGCTTCTACAACCTCGACCTGGCATTGGCCCTCGACGCAGTCGTGTCCGGCCTGACGCAGCTGTCATCCTTCGCGCTGAGCAGGATCGGGCTGCTGGCCGACGGACGTCTCACCGGCGTGCCCGACTACCTCGGCGACGGGTCGCCCGGAGCATCCGGCGTCATGATGCTCGAGTACTTCGCTGCCTGGCGCGTTGCCTCCATGCGGATGGAGGCTGGCCCCGCGTCCCTGCAATCCGTCCCGGTCTCTGCGAACCTCGAGGAGAACGCCTCCTTCGCAAGCATCTCCGCGGTCCGGCTCGCTGACATGTGCTCGTCGTATGCCTCCGTTCTCGCATGCGAGCTCGTGGCTGCAGCGCGAACGCTGCGGCTTGCTGGTACGGCGCCGTGCGGGCCACGTCTGGCGGAAGCGGTAGCGATCTGCGCCACGTTGCCGCAGGAGCACGCAGACCGCGACCTGACGGAAGACATCGCCGTGGCGAACGGGCTCCTGTCCCCGCTGGCGGACCTTCTGGATCAGTTCTGAGGCCAGGCCGGCAAGGCAGGGGCCGGCCCCGGCACCCTGACGGAGATGCCGAGCGGTCCGGTCAGATGTCCAGGTCGAGTTCGCCACGTCCGCGGGAGACGCAGATCATCATCGTGCTACCTGCCGCCCGCTCCTCCTCCGACAGGAGCGAGTCGCGATGGTCGATGCATCCGGCCAGGACCTTGGTCTCGCAGGTCCCGCAGATCCCCTCGCGACACGAGTTCAGGGGGTCCAGGCCTGCTGCTTCGAGTGTCTCGAGGATGGACCGGTCCTTGGCAACCGTGACCGAGATCCCAGATCGCCGGGCGTTGACGACGAAGGCGTCCGCGTCATCGGTCGTGACCGGGATCGGTGCAAATCGCTCGATGTGGAGGTTGGTGAGCTGGAGCGCCTGGCACTCCTTCTCGACCGCACCGATGAGGGGCTTCGGGCCACACACATGGATCGAGGAATCGGCGTCCATGCGGGAGAGCTCGTCGCGCAGCGGCAGCAGACCCAGCTCGTCCTCGGGCATCACGGCGACCCGGTCACCGTACGGCGCGAGCTCGTCGAGCAGAGCCATGGAATCACGCCGCCGGCCGCCGTAGAGCAGTCGCCAGCTCGCGCCGCCCTCCGCCGCCTCGGCGATCTTGGAGACCAACGGGGTGATGCCGATCCCGCCGGCGATGAACAAGTAGTCCGAGCTCTGGTCGAGCGCGAAGTGGTTTCGGGGTTCGGAAACCCAGAGCTCGTCACCTGGTCGGAGCTGCTCGTGGATGTAGGCGGAGCCCCCCCGGCTCTGGGGCTCGCGAAGCACTGCGATGCGCCACGAATCGGACCCGCCGCACAACGAGTACTGCCGGATCAGGCCCCCGGGCAGGTGCACGTCGATGTGTGCCCCCGGAGCCCAAGCAGGGAAGGCCGATCCGGCCGGAGGCGTCAGCTCGACACTGAGGACGCCGGCGCTCTCCACGCGCATCTGGCGCACGCTCGCGCAGATCGTGGCGGTGGTCATGGCATCCACCGCAGAGAGCGTCCGTCGTGCCGATGGAGTCGGCCGATCGACAGAACGGCAGGCCCAGCGCCGACCGTCACCAGGTCGACCTCGGCAGGGTCCTCACCTTCGACCACCAGGACGTCGCCGGGATCGAGAACCCGGGTCCCTTCCTGGACGCGACCGCTCTGGGAGAGGATCACCACCAGTTCCTTCTCGCTGCGCTCCAGCGCGACCAGGCGTTCGGGAAGGATCGTCACGGGTGCGAGCTGTGCGGCCAGCTGGCGTTCGTCGTAACGCAATCGCAGCCCGTCTCCACCGTTGGTGTTCGCGACCTCGAGACAGCCCAGGCAGTCGTCCTGTTGGTCGCCGAGGACCTTTTCGACGGAGAGGTCCCACAGCCAGGCCTCGCGACCCGCGGTATCGGGGCCACCAGCGACGACCGCGTAGGCGCGGTTGTCTGCTGAGGCGCCGCCGCCCGAGCGCATCAGGAGCCTCATGTCCGGTCAGCGCCCTCCGCTGCCGCCATCTGCCGAAGCAGCCTACGGGCCTTCGCGACACCCGCATCCTGGGCGATCAGGCGGTCCGGTCCGCCGGCATGTCCTGCGCTGAGGACCTGCTGCTGCATCTCCAGCGCGACCTTGTCCTCCTCCAGCACCTGCTTCAACGATTCGCGCATCATGTCGTTGATGGACTCGTCGCCTTGGGCGAAGTCGCGCACGTTGGCGTAGAAGTACCAGCAGCTGGTCGCCGTCTCGGGGGTGATCCCGTTGAGCACCTCTAGGTGATAGCCCTCGTCACGAGGCGCATCCGGCTTCCCGACCCCGCAGTGGATCACGTGGAGGCTCGGCAGGTGGAAGTCGGTCGTGTGCCAGCGATCCATGGGTGCCTGGACCCCCATCGCCTTCACGTAGAGGTCGGAGGGGTGGCAGTCCGGCATGAAGCGATCCACGATCACCGATGTGGACGTGACCTCGACGGTGATTCCGTTGGTGTAGACAGCCTCGTCCCCGATGGAGGCCTCGTGGAGGAAGGCCTCGTGCGTCAGGTCGAGCAGGTTGTCGTGGAGCAGACCCGAGCTGCACTCATAGCGACGGGTGAACCGGACACCGTCCCAGTCCGGGTTGTTCAGCCACGGGACAGCGGGGATGGCGTTGGGATCTGCGCGCTCGGGGTTCCCGGGCCAGATCCAGATCCAGCCACTACGCTCGATCACCCGGTAGGTGTCCACCCGGGTGTTCCCCGGGATCTCGTCCTGGCCCGGCACGCGGGTGCACACGCCGTCGACGCCGTACTCGAAGCCGTGGTAGCCGCACCGGATATGGCCGTCGACGACGCGTCCGGCGGAGAGCGGGTATTGCCGGTGGGCGCATGCGTCGTGGAGCGCGATGACCTCGCCACCCGATCGGAACATCGCGATGGGCTTCCCGCAGATCGTCCGCGCGAGAGGCGTCTCGCCTACCTCGCTCGACCACGCCGCGACGTACCAGGCCTCGGTGATGAGTTGAGACATGCTGACCTCCACGAAGGCGTTGGAACCTGGAACGCGTCTGGCCCCCGGGCCGACGGTTGGGCGATGGCCTCGCCCGGTGTGGACCCGCGAGGTGGTGCCTGCGAGTCGCGTCAAGTCTAGGAACGGGCCCACGTTCGAAGTGATAGGCGAATCACTAGGGTCGGCGGCAGGGGCTATGCGGACGCCCAGCGCCGAGCGCTGCGGTCGGCATCAGGTCAGGTCCAGGGCGGCGAGCGCCATCCAGAGCCGCACCTGATCATGGAACGAGGTCAGGTCGTGGCCCGTCAGGGCCTCGATCTTCTGAAGGCGGTATTGGAGCCCATTGCGGTGGATCACCAGCTCGGCGGCCGCCAGGTGTGGCGAACAGCCATGGTCGAAGTAGACGCGGAGGGTCTTGATCAGCGCCCCGTCACGCTCCTTGTCGTAGTCGAGGAGCGGTTGCAGGGTCGCGCGCGCGACATCCTTGACCGGAGTTTCGGTGCTGCTGAGGAGAAGGCTGGCGATGCTCAGACCCTCGGCTCGGTGGACACCAGGAGCCCGTCGGACCGCGTTCCGTGCTTCGTGGAAGCCGATTCTGATGGCCCGCGTTCCGGTGTGGGGTTGGCTGATGCCGACGGCGGCGTTCTGACCGAGATCGCCCAACTGACGACGCAGCTCCTCGGCCAGGGGAGTGACGTCACGCTCGAGCGGCGCGAGCACGACGACACAGTCGTCGACGAGCGCCGTCTGGATCTGGTCACCTTGCGTGGCGAAGAGGTCGCTGATGCTCCACGGAACTCGACGGAGCTTCTGGGCGTCGGCATCCACCCGGCCGACGAGCACCCGGATGGCAACACCTGGATCGATGCCATGAGTGCGGAGCTTTCGGGCGACCTCCGGTCCTGTGATGACACCGTGCGCGATGTCATCGAGGACCTGTCCCAGGAGCTCGCGTCGTCCGGTCAGGATGGCCTGGCGACGAGCGAGCTCCAGACCGATCAGGCCGGCGACGAAAGGCGTCACCGGCGTCTCCGGCTCGGAATGACGCATGCACAGGTAGGCGACCTCCAGCTGCTCGATCACGATCGGGGTGACCGTCACCGCACTCTCGTCGTCCGCGGGCTGGCGGCGCAGCTCGACGAGCGGCTCCCATTCCGACTTGGGTGGCTGCGCCGCGAGCAGCTCGCCGCGCCGGTCGACGACCGCACATTCGCCGCCCGTGAGCTGGCTCAGCCTCAAGAGCATCGGTTCGAGGCCGAACTCGCACAACAGGACACGCGTGAGCTCTCCCTGGATCTCGGTCGCGCGCTGCACCGCCTTGTATCGCTGTGTGTAGAGCTCTTCGGCAATCCAATGGCTCACCGCAGTGAACGGACTGGTCACCGGCACCTCGAAGAGTGCCAATCCGTGCTCTTCAGCGAGATCGACCAGATGCCGGGGCGTCTCGTCGTCGATCAGCCCGACCCCATATCCGAGTGCGGCCACGGGCACCGACGTCAGGCATTCGACGAAGCGTGATCGCTGGTGTGCCGTCCGATTGCCGAGCCCGGTGGTCAGGACGAGATCCCCTGGACGGAGGAACTGACTCGGGTCTTCGAGCTCGGTCGTGGAGACCCAGTTGATCGGCCTTTCAGAATCGGCGCACCACGAGGAGACAGCGACCAATCCGAGTGGCGATGCCAGGAGGTCCGCCACCGTCACCGACACCGAGTCAGTCTGGGGCGGGCGTCGAGGCCTCGTCAAGGAAGCCATGGCCGGGTCAGGGTCGGAGCATCGAGACGACCGGAAAGCCGTGATGCTTGAGCTCGCGCCGCACACCGAGCCCGATCGAGTCGAACCGGAGGTGAAGCTCCGCCGACAGATCGAGGGGGAGCCACTCAGGGCGTTGACCCTCGACGATGAACCGGTCGGGCTGGAAGACGGCGTTCTCCCGGAGCTCTATCTCCTCGGCAGAGACGGCGAGCCGCTCGGGGACGCCGAAGGCCCAGAAGACGGTGGTCTCGTCGACCGTTCTCGGAGCGGCGGCGATGTAGAGCACATATTCGTCGCCCTTGGTGACTCCGCGAATCCAGGCCGAGAACGGCACGTCATAGTGGTAGTCGTATTCGACGTCCACGACTGCGAACTCGTCGCCTTCCTCGGGCTCACCCCAGGGATCACGCGCCAGATAGGGGACTTTTGCGTCCACGTGGAGCAGATCGGGGCTCACCTCGACCGATCGTGGAACGACGCTGAGGACATCCGGGTTGCCGAAGGTATCTGCGTGGATGTATCCGAAGTGCGCGACGTCGAGGAAGTTCTCGAGCATCCGCGTCGTCTGGCAGTGCCAATCGCTGGGCGTGCCGACGTGGAACATCCATCCGGGAGCAGCGAAGTCCGGACAGACCGGGAGGTCGGCCGCCGCCTCCTCCTGACCGGAGAGGTAGGTCCAGATCAGACCGTATTCTTCCCGGACCGGGTGGGAGACGACTCGCGCCTTGGACGGGATCTTGGTGTCGGGCGCGAGCTGGGGGATGCGCACGCAGACGCCATCGGTTGCGTACTCCCAGCCATGGTAGGGACAGGCGAGATTGCCTCCGGCTGTGACCGTCCCGTCGGAGAGCTTGGTGCCGCGATGCAGGCACAGGTTGTCCAGCACGGCCACCTGACCGTCCTGGTCTCGCCACACGACGAGATCCTCCGCCAGCAGACGACTGGCGCGTCGCCCGCCGATCGGCACGTCAACGGACCGCGCGACAGGAAGCCAGAAGCGGCCGGCTGCGTCGTAGAACTCGTCATGGGTCTCCGGCGAGGCCGGTGTGATCCGCATGTCTTCTCCTGTCCCTGCGGTCCATGCATGAGGCGATGTGGTCACAGCGTCCAGCGGAGAATAGGACGGGTGATCACAGGTTCCAATGGGCGGCGGGGCCACTGCGCCGGGGACTTGGCTGTGCACCTGCACTGCGGCCTCGATGGTTGCGGCAGCCAGGCAGGTCCGGGATCAGTCGGTGACGTGACTGCCTGGACTGCGGTAGTCGAGGTCGGCGTACTCGGGGTGGCGGACCATCCAGCCGTGGACGAAGGGGCAGATCGGGAGCACGGCGAGACCGAGGCCGCGCACGTCGTCGAGGGCGCCTCGGACGAGTCGCCCGCCGATGCCCTGCCCTTCCACGGAGGGGTCGATCTCGGTGTGGGTGAAGATGATCAGCTGGTCGGTCTTCTGGTAGGCGGCGTACCCGAGAGTGGTGCCGTCGCGGACGATCTCGTACCGCTGCCGATCGGGGACGTCGACCACCGTCGTCGTCATCGGGATCACTGCTGGTCCTGGTGCCAGTACGGCGCCTTGGCCGGGATCAGCGGCAGCCTGGAGCGGACGTGGCCGAACCGGTCGTCCTGGCGTGTCCACGAGGTGTACGTCGCGTCGATCTCGTCGCGGGTGCGCCCGACGAAGTTCCACCACATCACGATCGGTTCCTCGAACGGCCGGCCGCCCAGCACCACTGCGCGCGTGGGCTCGCGGACGTCGAGGTGGAGCTCGTCGCGGCCGCGGCGTCGAGCTGGGTCCGCGGCAGCGCGTCGTGGTGCTCGAACGCCGCGGCGTCGTGCCGGGTGGCCTCGGGGAGGGCGATCCAGAGCTGGATGCCCTCGAGGGTGCCGCGGTAGTGGCCGGTGGCCTCCTCGGCGTGGGCGACCGCGTCACCGGAGGTCATCAGGTTGAGCTGACCGGGCTTGATCACCTGTTCCGAGCCGAGGCTGTCGCGATGCAGCACCTGGCCGTCGATGGGCCAGGTGACGGCCTGCAGCCTGATGTGTGGGTGAGGGCCGACGTCGAGACCGCTGTTCTCGGTGACGTCGGCGGGGCCCATGTGGTCGGAGAAGCACCAGGCACCGACCGTACGGCGGGACGTGTGGGGCAGCGGGCGCCGGACCCGGATCCGGCCGACCTGTGCCTCGCGACCGTCGGTGACCTCGATGCAAGGGGCACTGGGATGGCTGCAGTCGGCGACGGCCGGCGAAGCGTCGAGGGAGCTGACAGGTCCACTCATGGCCGACCTCGTTCCTGTTCGTCCCGGCTGTCGAGCATGCCACGCGTCGGGTGGAGTCCCAGGCCCGATCCCGTGAAGCCCGATCGGGCTCAGGGCTCCGCGAGCGTCGGGACGACTTCGGGACTCTGCTTGATCGCGCGTCCGGCGATCATGACGACATCGGTCGCGACGCTGAAGACCCTCGCGACGCGGTCCGGGTCGCCCCAGCAGTGGTTGACGACGAAGTCCATCCACTGGTCGGGAGGGATGTAGGCCGACTGCGAGTACTCGAGCTCGTGCCAGGTGACCGCCAGCTCCAGCAGCTCCACCAACGCGTCCGGATCGTGTTCCACGGATGTCAGCCTGGCGTGGTGCCACTGGGCGGCCGCCTCGAAGCCGCAGGTATCCAGACAGGTGGAACGGGGGGTCGTGGACCCGGGATCCAGCTGATCACGGACCGTGAACGGGGAAGGTGCTGGGGTGGATCGAACGACGGTCACGACGGCCTCCTCGTCGGTGGCGCCGGCGGACTCCCTGCAGCCGGCTGTCACTCGACGTTAGGCAGGCGCGCGGAGCGGAAACACGGCGGACGACGGCAGCGCTGCCCGATCTTGTGTTGCCGGTCGCAGGCAATGAGGCGACGATGCCCGAGGGCTGAGGCGGTACGCCCGTGGCGTGGTCTCAGCCGTACAGCGCGGTGAAGTTGTCCCGCAGGACCATCCGGCCCAGCTCGCCGTCGCCGGCGGCGGCCTGCATCCGGGCGAGCTCACCGGCGTAGTCGCCCCACGGCTCGTCGCTGGCGAACAGCAGCCGGTCCTGGCCGACGCCTCGGCGCTCGATCTCCTTGGCCAGCCAGCGTGGTGCGAACCCGACCGCCCAGCTGGTGTCGGTGTAGACCTGCTTGCCCGCCTCGATCCAGTCGAAGAACCGGCTGCCGATCAGCTTGATGTGGGCACTCACCCCGCCACCGAGGTGGACCAGGTGGATCTTGACGTCGTCGCCGTAGCGCTCGACGAGGTGACCGATCTGGTCGATGTCGGAGGCGCCGCCGGTGGAGGTGTGCACGTGGACGACGAGTCCGTGGGTGCGGGCCGCCTCGAAGATCGAGTCCAGTTGGGGCGCGCACTCCGGGTCGTCGACGCCGCCACCGAGCAGGAAGCTGGTCTTGAGGACCTTCACGCCCTTCTCGCCGATGTGCGCGAGGGCACCCGCGTTGAGCTCGGCGTCCTGCGGCCGCGGCGAGACCCACAGCCCGCAGCTCACCCGGTCGTCGGTGGCGGCCGCCTCCAGCACGAGCTCGTTGAACGAGAACGACACGGACGCGTCCGGGACCCCGTAGTTGGGGATGACCAGCGCTCGCTCGGTGCCCTCGGCATCGAGGTCGGCGATGAGCTCCTTGACGGTGCCGCGCGCGGCGCTGTCGGGGTTGACCGGCGGGCCGCCGTAGAACGGGAAGGCCGGGAGAAGACCGATGTGGCGGTGGGTGTCGTTGACGACGTATCTGGTGGCCATACGTCGGACTATACTACTGATTCATGTCGGATAGTAGAGGACTTCCGGCGGTCGAAGGGCCTAGGAGTCGCGCAGAGCGATCCAAAGGACGCGTGCCTTCTTGCGACTCTCGTTGGCCCAGTGGTGAGGCTGGTCGCCCATGAAGTGGAGCGCGTCGCCGGCCCCGACCTCGTAGCGCGTGCCCTCGATCTCGAAGACCAGCGTGCCTTCGAGGCTGTAGACCAGCTCCTCTCCGGCGTGGACGAGCGGCTTGTCGCCGCTGTCGGCTCCCGCGTCGACGGTGGCGAGGGCCGCCGCGCTGCGGAACGGCGCATAGGGACCCGAGATGCCGGCGAGCTTCAGCCCCTCGTGCGGGGTGAACAGGGCCGGGCGATCGGACGCGGGCGTGAAGGCGATCGGTTCGGGCTGGCTGCCGGCTCGCTCGACGAAGTAGGTCACCGGGCGGTCGAGCGCCGTGGCCACCTTCAGCAGGGTGGTGATCGTCGGCACCATGTCGTTGCGCTCGATCTTGTGGATCGCCGCCGCCGACACCTCGGCCTTGACCGCGAGCTGCTGCAGCGAGAGGCGCTGCTCCTGGCGCAGCTTCTTCACCTTCGGGCCGATGGAGCTGACGATCTCGTCGACGTGTTCCTCGCGGCGGGCCGAGGTTGCGGAGAGGGTGGTGGACTTGGTCATGTCTGGCTTCCCCTAGACGCGTGGGCGGCGTACAATATAGTAGACAAAAGTCAATCATGGTGGGCGAATCCTCGGCGCCCACGTGCAGACGGAGGACCTAGTGGCGCGCAAGATCGTAGTCGTCGGTGGCGGAGCAGCCGGGATGGGCGCGGCGGGGGGGATCAAGGCAGTCGATCCCGGGTGCGAGGTGACGGTCTACACCGGCTTCGACGACGTGGCCTACAGCCCGTGCGGGATCCCGTACGTGCACGGCAAGGAGATCGACAGCTTCGAACGACTGTTCCTCGCCTCCAAGCAGGCCTACGTCGACGCCGGGATCGACGTGCACTACAACGCCGACGTCACCAGCGTCGACGTACGTCGCAAGGTCGTCGAGGTCGCGGGAGCGGGCGAGGTCGCGTGGGACAACCTGGTGCTCGCCACCGGGTTCAACTACGCCGATCCCGGTGTTCCCGGCGGCGACCTCGGCGGTCTCTACTACGTCAAGAACATCCGCGAGGCGATCGAGTGGGACAAGGTCCTCGACACGGTCAAGTCGGCGGTCGTCGTCGAGGCCTCACCGCTCGGGGTGGAGATGGTCACGGCCCTCGCGCACCGCGGGATCGAGACCCACCTGGTGGACCCGAGCCCGTGGGCGATGTCGGAGGTCGCCGACCCCGACATCATGGCTCCGGTCGAGGACTCCTGGCGGGAGCTGGGCGTCACCATGCACTACAACACCACCCTCAAGGCCTTCCGGGGCGATGACCGGGTCCAGGTCGTCGAGACGTCCGACGGTGAGATCAAGGCCGACCTCGTCGTGATCTGCACCCACAAGGAGCCGAACAACGCCCTGGGTGTCGCAGCCGGCCTCAAGATCGGCTCCACCGGCGGGTTCATCGTCGACGAGCGGATGGCGACCTCCGTCCCCGGCGTGTACGCCGCGGGCGACTGTGCCGAGATCCCGAACGGGCTGACCCGGGTGCCGCTCCAAGGGCTCACCGGCAGCCATGCCTACGCGCAGGGGAAGACCGCCGGCATCAACGCCGGCGGGGGCTCGCGGGTCTACAGCGCCGTCTTCGTCCCGTGGGGGACCGCCGCCGGCAAGTGGATCATCGGCGGTGCTTCGCTCGGTGAGACTACGGCATCCGCCCTGGGGATCCCGTACGTCGTGGGGACGGCGCAAGGCATCTCGCGGGCGCGCTACTACCCCGGTGTGAAGCCCGTGAAGGTCAAGCTGCTGGCCGAGCCCGGGAGCCTCCGGCTCCTGGGCGCCCAGATGGTGGGCGGGGAGGGCATCAAGGAACGCGCCGACTTCCTGGCCGTGGCGATCAAGTTCGGCCTGACGTTGCACGACCTGGCCAGCATGGAGAACGTCTACTCGCCGGCGATCGGCGCACTCAACGAGCCGATCGTCGTGGCCGCCCAGAGCGGCGTCGACGCATCGCGGAAGAGCTGACGATGTCGTTCTCCCACTGGCTGCGCGACAACGCCGAGCACTACCTGATGGTCGCGGCCCAGGACCGGGTCGCCCTGGAGCACGGAGCACGTCGGCCGAGACCGCCACGGGGCCTGCGCGACCTGTTCTGGCTGCGTGTCTTCGCCCCGGTCTACCGGGCACTCCCGTGGAGCCTTCGGCACCGGATCATGCTGGCGATGCCGGGCAGTCACCGACAGCACTGGGCCGCCCCGCCGCAGGTGCGCGAGTCGGCCGTGGGGCCGAGACTCCGGGACGCCTCGCGGAGGTGAGGGCTTCCGGCACCGCCGGTCCCGCGAGCCCTCGTCCAGCTCCATCCGCATCGGCTCGCGCCGGAACACACAGGAGGCGCCCACCCCGATCGCCGGGGCTGGGCGCCTCGCCGTGTCCGATGCACCCGGACCCATCCGCCGGCGCTCCGTCGAGACGCAGCGGCGGATGAGCGGCTACATGGTCCAGGTGTTCAGAACGAGCGCCTTCTCCTTCCAAGCGGTGATGGCGGCGTCGAGGATGTCCTTGGGGTTCACCGGCTTGACGCCCTCCATCATGTCGATCTCGCGCATCCCGTAGAGGGCCGCGGCGGAGAACCGGCACGCGTAGGCGTGACCGCCCTCGTCCATGAACCGTTGCAGGAGCTGGTTGTAGTTCATGTTGCCCGGGAAGCCCTCGTCGCCGACCTTCGGGAAGCCGCGGCTCGCGGCTGCCGCCAGCGATCCGGGCCCGAACATGACGAAGTGGGTCTCGAACCCCTTGCGCAGGATCCGGGTCGCGGTCAGCAGGTTGACCAACGAGGCCGAGCTCTCGAAGGGCACGCAGTGGTAGAAGACGAACGCCTTCTGGCCCGGCTCCGCCTGGTGGTCCGGGAAGACCTTGTCCTCGTAGTCGACGATGGTGTCGCCTGCCTTGACCCGTTCACCGACGATGTCTGCCATGTGTGGCTCCTCTCTGAGGTGTTGCGCGGTTGTTTCGTGCGGTGGATCGGCATCGGCACGGCCGACGGCGCCTCGTGCGTGCTAGCTCCGTACGGCGACGTCGGAGCGAGACCGTTGGGTCGATGAAACGTGTGCGAAGGTCTCCACCATGGCATTTACTATATAACAGGAACGTGTCGGATGATAGAGACGACTCAGGCGGGCGCCGACCAACCGGGAACGGTCGGCTTCAGCGGGGCAGGCCGGCGTACAGGCTCGCGTGCTGCTCGGCTGCGCGCTCCCAGCTGAACGCCGGCAGCAGGTCGCGCCCGCCCCGGACCAGCGTCTCGCGCAGACCGGGATCGGTCGCCACCCTGGCCAGGCCGGCCGCCAACGACGCCGGGTCGCCGACCCGGGTCATCACCGCGGTCCGGTCAGCGGTGAGGTACTCCCGGAAGACCGCGATGTCGCTGGACACGACCGGCAGGTCGGCCGCCATCGCCTCCAGCACCGCCAGACCCCACCCCTCCTTGGTCGAGGGGAAGGCGAGCGCGTCCGCGCTGCGGTACCACTCGTGGAGCTCGGAGTCCGTGAGCGAACCGGCCAGGATGACGTCCCTGCCCAGCTCGAGGCCCAGCTCGGGCAGCGTCGCGAGCACGTCGTCGCGGTAGCGGGTGTAGTCCTGGAACGAGTGACCGCCCACGATCACCAGGGCCGGCGCGGGTTCAAGCTCTGTCGCGAGGCGCGCCATCGCCTGGACCAGGAAGGTGCTGCCCTTGCGGGGCTCGATGCCGCCGACCGACAAGAAGACGAACCGATCCGCCACGCCGGCGGCGGCGCGTAGGGCGTCGCGTCGTCCGGGCTCGATCGGGCCGAACCGGTCGGCGTCCACGCCGTTGTGGATGACCACGGAGTCCACGCCGTACTCGTCGCGGAGCCGGTGGTGCCAGTCCTCGCTGACCACGACGAGCCGGTCGGGCTCCTCGATCGCCTTGCGCTGGCAGTCGATGAGGACGGTGCTGGTGAAGTCGTCGACGTGGTGCACCGTCCGCACGACCTGCACGCGCGCACCGGCGTCGCGCACCCGTGCGGCGGCGCGTGCCGAGATGCAGTCCTGGGTGTGGAAGACGTCGACCTCGGCCGCGATCGCCGTCAACCCGCGCTCGAGGTCGTCGATCGAGTTGAAGACCCGCTGCTCGAGGGTGTCGGCCGGCGGGGAGGACGGCACGAAGGAGTACGGCGCTCGCACCGGCCGGAAGAAGCTCGGGTCCGGCCCGGCCAGTGCCACGACCCGGACCGACATGTCCCGGTCGGCCATCGCACCGGCGAGTGACAGTGTGTGCACCACACCACCCCGCGCCTTGGTCGAGTAGGTGACCAGGGCCACCCGCGGCGAGCTCACAGAGGTGCTCCCGCCAGCGAGGGATCCTCGGTGGCGATGGCGGCCGCGACGAGGGAGGCCCGGGCCGCGGTCTCGGTGACCAGGCAACCGGCCTCCACCAGACGCCGACGCTGATCGGCCAGACCCTGGGGGTCGTGCTCGGTGCCCAGGACGTAGGCCACGACCTGCGGACCCCCGTCGGCCATCGCTGCCGCGCACGCCGGCGCCAGAGTCTTCGCAGGGTCGGGGTCGGAGCCGTGCCCGAGCACGACGTCCAGGATCAGCGCTCCTACCTGCGGGTCGGACGCGTGCTCGCGCAGCAGCTCGATCCGTGCCTCGGGGTCGATCATCGGGTGCGGCCGGCCGCGGGTGTACTCCTCCTCGCCCAGATCCAGGCACTGATGGGATCCCTCGGGCGCAGGCAGGCCCCAGGCTTTGTTGATCGGGGTGTTCGAGCGGACCTCACCCACCGTGCGTCCCAGGATCACCAAAGACTCGTAGCACAGCGTCCCGCCGGAGAACAGGCCCCGGATCAGGCGGCGCTCGGGCGCCAGTCGCTCCAGGGCCTCCGACACGGTCGGGCCGGACGTGACCGTGGTGTCCGGTGGGGTGATCCCCAGCCGGCCGAGCGTCCGCACCACGCCGGACTCGAGCGTGTCGGCGAGGACGACCCCGTCCGGCGCCGGGAAGTCAGGGTCCAGTCCGACCAGGGCGGCGACCAAGGGCGTCTCCCCGGCGTGGGCGAGCACGCGGGCGGCGACCTCGGGGGAGGGCGGCTTGGAGACGAAGAGGATCACCTCTGTCGCCGGGTCCTCGCGGAGCGCGGCGATGGCTGCCGCGGCCATCCGGCCGCCGACCTCGCTCGACAGGTCGCGGCCACCGACGCCGATGACCTGGCTGACGCCCACGCCCCAGCGCTCGAGCAGCGACATGGCCTCCTGCGCCCCGGTGCCCGCTGCGGCGACCACGCCGACGGGTCCGGGGGTGACGACGTTGGCGAAGCCGAGTCCCACACCACCCAGCAGTGCCGTCCCTGCGCCGGGTCCCATCAACAGCCGACCACGGGACAGCGCGTGGTCCTTGAGCGCCACCTCCTTCTCGACCGGCACGTTGTCGCTGAACAGCAGGACGTGCAGGTCGGCCGACCGCGCCTGGTAGGCGGCCAGGGCGGCGTAGTCCCCGGGCACGGAGATCACCGCGACGTCGGTTTCCGGTTGGCTGCGCAGCGCATCGCGCAACGAGTGCGGGGTCTCCGGTCGGGAGGCTCCGTCGTCGGGCCGGCCGGACGAGGTGACGGCTGACTCGCCGGCTGCCAGGGCCTCTGCCGCGACCGAGTCGGACGCAGCCCTGACGACCAGGAAGAAGTCGTTGGAGCCGGCGTCGGCCACGTCCGCCGCCTCGACGCCTTCGGACCGAAGGGTCTCCACGTTGGCGGGGGTGGCCATGGCCGCACTCGCCCACTCGACGCCCTCGAGCTCGCGCATCGCCCGCATCCCGCGCAGCTGGACCACGGAGTCGACGTAGGTGTCGGGGAAGAGCTTGAGGGTCACGGTCATCGCAGTGCGCCCTCGCCGGTGTCCGGCGTGACGGCCGTGCCCATCGGACTCGCCACCGGGCTGACGACGGGGGTCCCGACACTCGTGATCCGGGTGCCAACGGCCGTGTCCGCGGGATCGGTGCTCGCCAGGGTGTCGACGACCAGGTCGGGTGTGGTGATCACCGAGGTCCGTCCGCTGCCACGCTCGACGAAGCCCACCGCGGCGCTCACCTTCGGCCCCATGCTCCCGGCCGGGAAGTGCCCGTCGGCGAGGTGCCGCTCCGCCTCCGCGGAGTCGAGCCAGGTCAGCCGTCGCTGGGTCGGCTTGCCGAAGTCGAGCTGTACGGCGTCCACCCCGGTGATGAGCACCAGTGCCTCGGCCCCGAGCTGATGGGCGAGCTCGGCCGCGGCGAAGTCCTTGTCGATGACGGCGTCCACACCGTCCCACACGCCGCCGCGTCGACCCACGGGGATCCCGCCGCCCCCACCGGTCACCACGACGTGACCGGCCTCCAGCAGGCAGCCGATCGCGTCGATCTCGACGACCCCCTTGGGGCGGGGTGAGGCGACGACCCGGCGGAAGCCGCGGCCGGCGTCCTCGCTGATGTCCCAGCCCCGGACCCGTGCCAGCTCGGTCGCCTCCTCCTGGGAGAAGAACGGGCCGATCGGCTTCGTCGGTCGGTCGAACGCCGGGTCGTCGAGGTCGACGATCACGTGGCAGAGCACGGCGACGATCCGGTGCTTCCGGCCGCACACGCCGTACAGCGCGATCGCGATCATCGACCCGAGCTGGCCCTCGGTCATGGCGCCGAGGCTGAACAGCGGCATCTCCGGGACCGTGCCCCGACCCATCTCCTGCTGGATCGCCAGGTTGCCTACCTGGGGCCCGTTCCCGTGGACGACGACCACTCGCCAGCCTGCGTCGAGCAGCGAGCCGATGGACCGGGCCATGGACACCGCGTTGGCCCGCTGGTCGTCGTAGGTGCCTACTTGACCCTGGGCGAGGAGCGCGTTGCCGCCGACGGCCACCACGGCGGTCCTGGCCACGATGCCTCTCTTTCCCTGACAATCAGCAGACCCGCAGCCCCGGGTGAGGCGCTACGTTCAACATGCTGGATGATCATAGACGATAGTGAACGTCGATCCCACGTTCAACCCACGGTGCTGACCGCCAGACGTCGAGGTGAGAGATGGTTCGTCCGATCGGTGACATCCCCGCCGAGGTGCCTACCGAGGTGAGAGCGCGGTTCGCCTCGGCCGAGGCACGGCTGTACCCGCTGGCCCTGGCCGACCCGGACGGCTACGAACGTGTCGCCTCCGTCATCGGTGTCGTCGCCGACGAGCTGCGGCGCGCTGCGGCCGACGTCGCTGCGGTGCTCGAGCACCGCGAGGAGCTGGTCGGCCGGGTGCCACAGCTGGCCGCCGATGCGGGTCTGGATCCCGATGGACTGCCCCTCGACGTGGTGGTCGACGCCGCCTCGGCGCTGCGCTGCCGGGAGCTCGGCGCGAGCGGGCGCACAGGGTGGTCCGACGCTTGACATCGTGCGCGAACCTGTTTTAACTAAAGAATATGATTTGTGTCGGTAAGTAAACACACCGGGAGCGTGCAATGAACATGAGTCATGGGTCCTCCGCTGCGGCGACGCTCGGGTCGCCTCCCGGTGATGCGGTGGACCCGACCGCGGCGGCCGAGGCGATGGCGACCCTGGTCGTGGACCTGCAGGCGCGCGGCCTCCGGGTCGAGGCCCCGATCGAACGACGCACGGGCGGCGCCGGACCGTCGGACTCCGGTTTCCTCTGGGTGGGCGGCTTCCCGATCACCGTCCCGACCGACAACGCGGCGGCCGCCGACTCGCCGTACGTCCTCCGGGCCGAGGACGAGGGGTACGCCGTCTTCGAGGGCGACCGGCGGCTCGCCGATGCGTCCACCCAGCAGCGCCCGCGGTACTACGACCTGACCACCGCCGACGGCGTTCCGTACTGGAAGATCGGCCTGATGCACCTGGACTCGTTCGCGAGCACGGTGGTGCAGACCTGCTCCTACTGGGGCAACTCCGACCAGTGTGGGTTCTGCGGGATCGGGGTCTCGCTGGACTCCGGCCGGACGATCGTGAAGAAGAGCCCCGAGCAGCTCGCCGAGGACGCACGGGCTGCCAAGGAGCTCGACGGCGCCGTCGACGCCACGCTGACCACCGGGAGCTCCAAGGGCGTCGACCGCGGGGCGCGCTACGTCGCGCGCTGCGGGCACGCGGTCCGGGAGGCGACCGGACTGCCGGTGGAGGTTCAGTTCGAGCCCCCGATGAAGCTCGACGTCATCGACGAGGTCGCCGACCTGGGCATCGACACGGTCGGCATCCATGTCGAGTCCTTCGATCCCGAGGTCCTCGCGCGGGTCGCCCCGGGCAAGGCCCGGACCGGGATCGAGCAGTACTTCCGCACCTGGGAGTACGCCGTCGGCCGCTTCGGTGAGGGTCAGGTCTCCACCTACGTCATCCTGGGGATGGGTGAGGACCCGGAGCTGACGGTGGCCGGCTGTCGCCGGGCGATCGACATCGGGGTGTTCCCCTTCGTGGTGCCCATCCGGCCCGTCGCCGGCAGCCTGATGGAGGATGTCGTCCCCCCGTCGCGGGAGTACACCGAGGGGATCTACCGGCGGGTGGCCGCCTACATGAGCGAGCGGGGCATGTCCACCGACGTCGCGAAGGCGGGCTGCGCGCGGTGCCAGGCGTGCTCGGGACTGCAGAGCGTGGAGGCCCTGCTGCAGATCGGTCCGCGGCCGGCCCAGGTCTCCCATGCGGTCTGAGCTGAGCACCGAGGTACGCCGCTGCCAGCGGACGGCCGGCGCCGGGATCGTGTGCCGGCGCGCGCTGTCGGCGGGCGAACGGGACGACCACCTGACCATTCGGCACCGGATCTTCGTCGACGAGCAGGCCGTGTTCTCCGGCTCGGACCTGGACGCCCACGACGCAGAGGGCTCCACCATCGCGGTGCTGGGCTTCAGCGATCGGATCGCCGTGGGGACGGTCCGG
Source organism: Nocardioides sp. (assembly GCA_025924815.1). Classification (GTDB taxonomy): domain Bacteria; phylum Actinomycetota; class Actinomycetes; order Propionibacteriales; family Nocardioidaceae; genus Nocardioides. The sequence goes on along the minus strand of JAICHQ010000015.1, from coordinate 21,550 downwards.
CTGTTCCCGCTCGACCCGGCCGGCGGGGAGTGGCAAGGGGACCGGCTCGCCGTGCTCCCGGCGTACCGGACCCTCGGGGTGGGTGCGCCCTTGGTCCGCTACGCGGTGGCTGCCGCAGCAGCGCTGGGCGGGCGGATCATGACCGCGCACATCCAGCCGGCGAACGTCGTCTTCTTCCAGCGACTCGGCTGGGATGCGATCGGCCCGACCGAGATGTACGCCGGGCTTCCGCACCAGCCCATGCGCATCGACCTGCCGACCCGCGCCGACGGACTGGCCGCCGTCGGGCGGCTCGAGGACGGGATCACCGGGCCAGGCCGGTCACCCCGCTGACCGTGAGGTCGATCACCGGGGCCGTGTGTCCCCGGCTGTGCAGGGCCAGCAGGCCGGACTCCTCGATCGTGCCGACCACCGCCGCGTCTAGACCGCGGGAGTGGAAGGCCGAGAGACAGGCGTCCTCGCGACCGGCCGGCACACAGAGCAGGAACGCGTACGCCGGGAAGCAGGTCAGCCAGTCCCGCAGGGGCACTCCCGACGGCCGGGGGAGCCGGTCGAGGTCGAGGGTCACGCCCAGCCGGCTCCACTCCAGCAGCATCGCCAGCGAGCCGACCAGCCCGGCCATGCTGACGTCCTTGGCAGCGACGCAGACGCCGGAGGAGGCCACCTCGGCGAGGAGGCGGACGTCGTCGCCCATCCGGCCGGCACGCTCCTCGAACGAGCGGAAGAACGGGAAGTCGGTGCGCATCGCCCCGGTCGTGCAGGCGGCCAGCACCAGGGACTGGCCGGCGGCGACGTGGGTGGTGGACAGCACGGCGTCGGCCCGGCCGACGCCGAACGCCGAGACCGCCGGAGCGCCGTCGTGCACGGTCAGATGTCCGCCGGCCAGGGCGACGTCGTACCACTCGCAGGCGTCCCGCATACCGCGCAGCGTCTCCCGGGCGAGCTCGGGCGCGCCGACGATCGTGTCGACGATGGCCAGCGGTACGGCACCCATCGCGGCGAGGTCGTTCACATTGGCCAGGACCGCTGCGATGCCGGCGCCGTAGGGGTCCTGGGCGACGAAGGCAGGGAGCAGCGCCTCGCCGCAGGCGATCACCTGTCCGCCGGCGTCGCCCGCGAGAAGTCCGGGCCACAGCGGCACCACGGCACCGTCGTCCCCTGGACCGTGGACCCAGCTCCGGGCGCCCAGGACCTCGCTGACCACCTCGATCTCGCGCTTCGCCCGCAGTGCCGGATGAGAACGCAGGTGGGCGGCCAGGTCGTCGAGCCCCTCAACGGGGGATCCGGACTCGTCACTGGAGAGGGTGCTCATCGACGGGGCTCCTCCCACGGGTTTCCCACGCGCGCACTCTATAGGAAAGTGAACGATACATGTAGTATAAGCAATATGACTCCGACGTTCCTCACTCTGCCGGAGCGCAGCGGCAAGCCCCGGTCGGTCGGGCTGACCCACGTGCTCGACAAGGGAACGACCGTGGAGTCGGCTCGGTCGGCCTTGGCCGTGGCCGCGCCGTACATGGACGTGTGGAAGTTCGGCTGGGGGACGGCCTACCTCGACGTCGGGCTGCCCGAGAAGCTGGAGCTGCTGCGTGCGCACGGGGTCCGCTCCTGCCTGGGCGGGACGCTGCTGGAGATCTCCTGGGCCCAGGGCCGGGCACCCGAGTGTCTCGACTGGGCCGCCGACGTCGGCTTCGACAGCGTCGAGGTCTCCCGCGGGGTCGCCCCGATGAGCCTGGACGACAAGCATGGGCTGCTGAGGTCGGCGGCGGAACGGTTCGTCGTGCTGTCCGAGGTCGGCAGCAAGGACCCGAAGGACGTCCTGACCGCCGATCAGTGGACGCAGGAGGTGGCGGGCGACCTGGCCGCCGGCGCCCGCTGGGTGATCACCGAGGGGCGGGAGAGCGGGACGGTCGGGATCTATCGCGAGGACGGGTCGGTCCGCGACGAGACGGTCCGCGCCGCGGTCCGGGGCGGCGGGGTCGACAGGGTGCTGTTCGAGGCGCCCCGCAAGGACCAGCAGGCCTGGCTGATCCGCACGTTCGGTCCCGACGTCAACCTCGCCAACATCCCGGTCGACGACGTGGTCGCCCTCGAGACGCTGCGCCTCGGCCTGCGTGCCGACACCTGCGACCTCTCGCGGCGGTGGCAGCCCGCGTGACCGTGCCGACGTACGCCGGGAGGCACAACGTCGTGCCCGGCGCCTACCGCGGCGTGGCGGTCACCTCGGTCGACTGCGAGCTCGACGAGCCGTCGCTGCAGGGACACTTCCTCGGCCTCGACGCCTATCGCCGTACCCGGTTCATCGTCGTCCGCAACGGTCCCCGGACGGCGATCGTCGGCGTCGCGAAGGCGTCCGAGGAGCCGCTCTTCTCGCCGATCACCGAGCTGCGGCTCCTGGTCGGGCCGGACGAGTGCGTCTACCTCCGGGAGCCGGAGGTCGACACCGCGATCCCGACCGCACTGGCGCTGGCGTCGCTGAGCAGCGCGCCGGGCAAACGCGGGGTGGTGGTGGAGGGCAAGTACGCGCACGTGAGCTTCATCCTCGACCCGGAACCACTGCGCGTCACGGTCCGCGAGGTGGTGCCGCCATACCCTGCAAAGCTCCTCGACCAGGCCCGACGGGTGCTGGCGACGGCCGAGCACCTGCCGCCGATGGAGCTGGTGCCCGAGGTGATCGAGCTCGAGGACCTGGCCCTGACCCGGCCCTCGCCGGGGTATCTGCTGCCGTGCCGCGGTGGCGGGGTGTCGGTCGAGGGCGCGACCACCGACTACCTCGACGAGCATCCCGAGCAGCGGGACTGGACCCTGATCGGCTGCGAGCGGTCGCAGCAGATCCATGAGTGGTTCTACGGCGAGCGCGCCGAGCAGGTGGACATCTGCCCGCGCAAGCGGGTCGGAGGCACCGGGGCGATCCTCGCGAAGTGCTGCCTGCTCGAGCGCGAGGTCGAGGTCGACCGGCCGGCCGACGCCCAGGTCGTGGTCGTGCCGTGGGGTGCCTCGCTGGCCCAGATCTCCGAGGGCCTGACGCGGCTGGCCGAGGAATGGGAGCCCACGTGGGAACCCGCCTGAGCGACGCCCAGCAGTACGCCCACCTGTGGGGTTCGGCGGAGCTGGCGGAGGTCTTCGAGGAACGGGCGAGACTGCAGACCTGGCTGGACATCCTCACCGCGCTGGCCGCCGCCCAGGCGCGACTCGGGATCATCCCCACCGAGGCGGCCGCCCAGATCGCGGCGAGTGCCGATGCCGGCAAGCTCGACCTCGACTTCGTCGCCGCCGAGACCCGGCGTACGTCGCACTCCATGCTGGGGCTGATCAACGGGCTCCAGCGGCTGCTCCCCGAGGAGGCCCGGGAGCAGGTGTACGTCGGCGCCACCGTCCAGGACGTCACCGACACGTGGTTCGCCCTGGTCATGAGCCGGGTCGGCGCGGTGGTGTGGCGCGACCTGCGCGCGATCGAGGACCGGCTCCTGGACCTGGCGGTCGAGCACCGCGACACCCTGATGGCCGGTCGGACCCACGGCCAGCCCGGCTCGCCGATCACGTTCGGCTTCAAGGTCGCGTCCTGGGCCGACGAGGTGAGCCGGCACCGCCGGCGCCTGGCGGAGGGGCGTTCGCGCTGGCTGGTCGGTCAGCTCGGCGGGGCCGTGGGCACCCTGGGGTTCTTCGCTCCGCTCGGAGCCGAGCTGCGCGCCGAGTTCTGCGCCGAGCTGGGGCTGGCCGACCCGGGCATCTCCTGGCTCACCTCGCGGGACCGGATCGCGGAGTTCGGTGCTGTGCTGGCGATGGTCTGCGGCACGCTCGCCCGGATCGGGAACGAGGTCTACGAGCTGCAGCGGCCGGAGATCGGCGAGCTGCGGGAGCCGACGACGCCCGACACGGTCGGCAGCATCACGATGCCGCACAAGCGCAATCCCGAGGGCAGCGAGCACCTGGACACGCTGGCCCGCCTGGTCCGAGCCCAGGCCCAGGTGCTCACCGAGGGCATGGTCGTGGGTCACGAGCGCGACGGCCGCGGCTGGAAGGCCGAGTGGGTGGCCCTGCCGGAGGTGTGCCTGCTGACCGGGGTCGCGCTCCGGACGGCGCTCCACCTCCTCTCCGGCCTGGTCGTGGACGACGTGGCGATGCGGGGCAACCTCGAGCGTCACGGCGACCAGCTGGCGTCCGAGCAGATGCTCGCCGGGCTGACCCGGAGGCTGGGCAAGCACGCCGCCCAGCGGCTGATGCACGACGTACTGGCACCAGGGTCCCGCGAGGTCCACGACGTCCTACATGCCCTGGTGGCCGAGGGCGTCGCCACGGAGCAGGACCGAGCGGCGTGGACCACCTGGAGCGCCGGCGATGCCGGCCGGATGGTCGACGAGGTCGTCGCTCGCGCCCGGCTGGCGCGGTCGACGGAGTCGGACGCATGGACGTGACCGCCCCTCGGACGCCGCTGGCGCTCCTGCCGACCCCGTTGCTGCACGCATCGCGACTGGAACGCGCTCTCGGGGCCGGACCGATCTTCGTCAAGCGGGACGACCTCACCGGCTTCGGACTCGCCGGCAACAAGGCGCGGACCCTGGAGTTCCTGATCGGTGCGGCCGTCGCAGAGGCGGCCGACATCGTGGTGGCGGCGGGCAGCTCGTCGTCGAACTTCTGCGCCGCTGCGGCGATGGCGGCCCGCGTTGCGGGCCTGGACTGCGACCTGCTGTTCCCGGGCGAGGAGCCGTCGACCCCGTCGGTCAACGTCGAGCTGGCGCGGGCCGCCGGTGCTCGGTTGCTCTTCGGCGAGGTGGAGACCCGCGAGCTGCTCGACGACGCCGTCGTGGAGCACGCGAACGACCTACGCGAGCGAGGGCGGCGCCCGTACGCCGTACCGCGCGGCGGTGCGACCGTCACCGGCATTCTGGGCTACGTCCTGGCGGCGCAGGAGCTGGCCGAGCAGTGCCGGGAGACCGGCGTCACTCCCGCCACGATCGTCGTGGCGACCGGGTCGGGCGGCACCCAGGCGGGGCTGGTCGTCGGGACGGCCGGGCTCGGCCTGCCGTGGCGACTCGTCGGCGCCAGCGTGAGCCGGCCCGCCCCCGGCCTGGCCGACCAGATCCTTCGGCTCGCGCGCGCGGGTGCTGCGACCCTGGGTCTCGCCGAACCGTCCGCGGACGATGTCGACCTCCGCGACTGTCGCGGGGCCGGCTTCGGCGTGGCCTCGGCCGAGGACCGGGTCAGCTCGCGACTCGCGCTGGATCACGAGGGACTGCTGCTCGACGACTACTACGGAGCGAAGGCGATGACCCTGTTGCGGACCCTGCTCACCGAGGATGCCCGGACGCCGGCGGTGTTCTGGCACACCGGAGGGGTGCCGGCGGCACTCTCGGCCCTGGTCGGGCGTGCGTCATGACCCCGTCGACGCGGCGCAGCGGACCCCCACAGTCCGGTCCGGCTCCGGAGCTGATCGACAGCGGCTTCGCTCTGGAGAATGCCGACGCCCCGTTCCTCCACGAGGGCCTGAACCTCGCCGACATCGCCCACGTGATGGACCTGCTGCGGCGAGGCATCGTGCCGGCACCGGCCGCCCGCGACCTGTTGCGACTCCTCCTCGAGGTGCAGCAGATGGCGGTGGAGGACTTCCCCTACGACCCCGAGTTCGGTGAGCCCTACAACTCGCGCGAACGGTTCTTCGTCGGACGCATCGGCAAGGAAGCAGGGTGGCTGCATGCCGGCCGGCCACGCCGCGAGGCAGCCCGGATCGCCTTGCGGATCCACGTTCGCGACCAGCTCCTCGAGCTCGTGGACGAGATGGTCCGGTTCGCCCGCGACACCACGGCCCTCGCCGCACGTCACGTGGAGACCCTGATGCCGGACCAGACCTACCTTCAACAGGCCCAACCCTCGACGTTCGCCCACTACGTGCTGTCCTTCGCCTACCCGGCCATGCGCGACGCTCGCCGGCTCCTCGACGAGTTCGACGACATCAACCGCAGCCCGGCCGGCGCCGGCTGTGTCAACGGGACCCGACTGCTCGACGACCGGTCGTTCGTGGCGACTGCCCTGGGGTTCGACGAGGTCATCGAGCACACCCGCGATGCGATGTGGCAGATCGACGGCCTCATCCACGTGCTGGCCACCGCGTCCAGCCTGATGTCCACGCAGAGCAAGCTCGCGGAGGACCTCGAGATCTGGTCCAGCAGCGAGTTCGACTTCGTCGACCTCGCCGACGCCTACACCCGGTCCAGCGTGCTGATGCCGCAGAAGCGCAACCCCTACTCGCTGTCCATCGTGCGCGGGGCGTCGGGCGTGCTGATCGGGCGCCTGACCGGGTTCCTCGCGGTCGCCAAGAGCCCGTCCGCCCGCAGTGACAACCTGATCTTCGCCTACGGCGAGGTCCCCCGGGCCCTGGACCTCGCGATCCGGGTGACCCGGCTGATGGCCGGGGTGATGCGCACGCTCGAGGTGAACGTCGAGCGGATGGCGCGTGGCCTGGATGACGGCTACACCCAGGCCACCGACCTCAGCGAGTTCATCGTGCAGCACTGCCGTGTCGACTACCGCACCGCCTACGACGTCGTGGGCCGGACCGTGCGTGAGGCCAGCCGGGTGGGCGTCCCGGGTCGGCTGATCACCGGCGAGATGCTCGACGACGCGGCGGTCGCCGAGACCGGGAAGCCGCTGGGCCTGGCGTCGGCAGATCTGAGCTCGGCGCTCGACCCGTGGGTGATCATCGGCAGCCGCAAGGCCACCGGTGGCGCCGCGCCGGACGCGGTCCGGTCGATGATCCGGAAGTGTGAGCAGAGCGCCGACGACCTCGCCGACGCCGTCGACCACCGGCGACAGGGACTCGTCCGGGCCGAGGAACGACTGCTCGAGCAGGCCAGACGCACCGCCGACGCTGTGGAGGACCGAGATGACTGAGCCAACCCCCGCCATCGTGCTGCCGGACGAGGTGTCCGTGGTCAACCTGGGCCTGTCGCTGTTCGCCGACGCGGTCCGGGACCAGGGAGCGCCCGCACAGCAGGTGGACTGGCGGATCCCCGCGGACGGTCAAGCGGACCTCGTCGACCTCCTGGAGCAGCTCGACGGGCCGCGCGCGGCCGCGATCGACGAGGCCAACGCCGAGGTGGTGCGACGGCTGGACCAGAGCGTTGCCCTGCTGGTCGACGTCGCCCCGGCCCAGACTCTTCTCCGGGACCTACCCGAACGGACGCTGCTGCACTGCGGCCCGGAGATCGCCTGGTCCGACGTGTGCGACCCGCTTCGCCGCTCGATGCGGGCCGCCACCGTGGCCGAAGGATGGGCCGAGTCCGTCGAGGAGGCGGACCCGATCCTGGCCGACGGCAGCATCCGGCTCGAGCCGTCGTACCGGTACGACACGGTGATGCCGATGGCGAGCGCGATCGGACCGTCGGCGCCGGTGTTCGCCGTCGACAACCGCGACGGTGGGACTCGGGCCTTCGCGCCGGTCAACCAGGGTCCCGGCGAGACTGCATGGTTCGGACGTGAGACGCCCGCGGCCATTTCCAGACTCGAGCTCCTGCGCGACGTCGCGGGGCCGATGCTCCGCCACATCCTGGACTCCACGGGTCCCATCGACATCTTCTCGCTGGCCGCGCAAGGGGTGCAGATCGGTGACGACGTGCACATGCGGACCCAGGGAACCACCAACCTGCTGATCCGCAACCTCCTCCCGCAGATCGCGGCGCTGCCGGACGACGGTCGCGGAGAGTTCGCGGCGTACCTGTCCGGCAACCACCTGTTCTTCCTGAACCTGGCGATGGCGGCCGCGAAGACGACCGCGCTCTGGGCCGAGCAGGTCGAGGGGTCGAGCATCGTCACGATGATGTGCCGCAACGGAACGACGTACGGGATCAGGCTCGCCGGCTCGACCGAGCTCTTCGTCGCTGCGTCCCCGCCGGTCGCGGAGGCGATGTACTACCCCGACTACGGTCCCGAGACGAGCGCGCCCGACATCGGTGACAGCGCGATCCTCGAGCTGGTCGGGCTCGGTGGCGCGGCTGCCGCCGGGTCACCGGCCGTGGCAGGCTTCCTGCCCGGTGGCATGGCCGACGCGGTCACCATGACCGAGCGGATGTCCTCGATCTGCGTGGCCGAGAGCACCCGGTTCAAGCTCCCCACCTGGAACGACCGGGGCACGCCCGTGGGAGTCGACGTACGCCGGGTGGTCGAGCTGGACGCGACACCCAAGATCACCACCGGGATCCTGCACGCCAGCTCCGGTGTCGGCCAGGTCGGTGCCGGAGTGGCCACGGCCCCGATCGAGTGCTTCCGGGCCGCGCTCCGGTCTCTCGGAGCGGGCTCCTCGAGCCGATGAGGAGCAGGCCATGACCGACCGCAGCGTGCGCACCCGATGGACCGGCGGGATGCGCGCCGTGACCGACGCCGATGGGTTCGAGCTCGTCGTCGACGAGCCGGAGACCCACGGCGGCACGGGCACCGGCCCGCAGCCGACCGACCTGCTGCTGGCCTCGGTGGGCTCGTGCATCGCTCTCGCGATGGCCTTCGTCGCCCGGAGGAGGGGCGTCGATCTGCTCGGCCTGGAGATCGAGGTGACCGGCACCTACAACGGGCTCGAGTTCGACCGCATCGCCGCGACGCTGCGCTCGGACACGCCCCGTGAGGTGCTGCAGCGTCTCGTTCCCGAGGCGGAACGGGTCTGCTACGTGTCGAACACGCTGCGACACGGGCCCGAGCTGGTCGTCGAAGTCGGCTGACGACGTGAGCAGCGTGCCGGCCTGCCGCCCCCTGTTCGCGACCGGTTCGGCGATGGTCGCGAACCTGCTCCGGGGCGAGGTCCGCCCCGCCGTGGTCCTGGGTGCGTTCCCCACGGCGACCTACCTGCGGTTGGCCGGGGGCGACGTCCTGGCCGTCCTCACCCGGGACGCGGTCCGGCTGCCACTGGGGCTCAGCCTGTCGACGGACAGCACCGATGACCCGCTCGACCGGTGGGCGGGCCCGATCCTGGTCGGTGCGTCGTGCGTGCAGAGGGCCGCTCGGACCGTCCGGTTGTCTCGCGTCGTCTCGGTCTCGGCGCCCCGGAACGTGCGGCCGGAGCGCCGTGCGGTCGCGCAGGCCAGGGTCAGGCTGTCCGGCCTCGGCCCGCCCGATCCCGGGCTGCGGCTGCTCGACGTCCTGGCGGACGGCCCGGGCGAGGCGGAGGCGGTCGTCGCGCGCCTGATCGGGCTCGGGCCCGGCCTGACCCCCTCGGGGGACGACGCCCTGGCCGGGTTCCTGGTCGGCGCCTGGTCGTTCGGCCTGGCCGCGGACCGTCTTCGAGCCGCCGTGCTCGAGGCGGCCCCGACCGGTACGACGGAGCTCTCGGCCGCGCTGCTCCGATGCGCGAGCCGGGGTGAGTCGATCCCGCAGGTGAGCGGGCTGGTGCGGGCGCTGTCGGAGCACGCCGACCTCCACCCTCGCGTGGACGACGCGCTCAGCGAGCTCGGTCGGGTCGGACACACCTCGGGGGTGGCGTTGGCGGCCGGGGTCGTCGCCGCGGCGCAGGCAGCCGCAGGGACCGGCTGGACGCGGGCCTGAGCGCCCGTCGACCGACCCGGGTCGGTGGTCCCCACCCCATCACGACGCGGTGGGTCCAGCAGACCGGAGCGCGAGCGCGGCCTGGACCAGAGCGGAGTGGGTCAGCGCCTGGGGATAGTTGCCGAGATGGCGGTGAGTCGCCGGGTCCATCTCCTCGGCGTACAGCCCCAGCGGACCGGCCAGGCTCGTGAGCTCGTGGAACAGCGCGCTTGCGTCGGCCGGTCGCCCGCTGTCGGCAAGGGCCTGCACGAGCCAGAAGGAGCACGGGAGGAACGCGCCCTCGCCACCGAGAAGGCCGTCGTGACCGGGTGGATACCGGTACAGGAGCGGGCCGCCCGCATCGAGCTCGTGGGCGATGGCGTCGATGGTGCCCCGGACCCGTGCCCCGTCACTTCCCTCGAAGTCCAGGTAGGGGAGGACCAGCAATGCCGCGTCGGTGTCGACGGAGCCGTAGCTCCTCGTGTACGTCCCCCTGACCCGGTCGAAGCCGTGCGCGGTGATGTCGTCGCGGAGCAGGGCCCGCTCGGTGCGCCATCGGCGTATCCGCGCCGCCCTGGTGCGATGGTGCTCGGCGATGCGCAGGGCGCGGTCCAAGGCGAGCCAGGCCATCAGCTTGGAGTGCACGTGATGGCTGGGGGCCGCGCGCTCCTCCCAGATGCCGGCATCGGGCTCGCGCCATCGCCGGGCAACCGTGTCGGCGAAGCCCGCCATGGTGCGCCAGGTCTCGGAGTACAGCGGATGGCCGGCTCGGGTGAGTTGCCACGCGGCGTCGAGAACCCAGCCGTACCCGTCGAGCTGGTGCTGCGTGGCCGCCCCGTTGCCCAGCCGGACCGGCAGGCTCCCGGCGTATCCCGGCCAGTGGGACAGCTCCCGCTCGGGTGCGGGGCGCTTCCCGTGGAGGGTGAGCAGCACCGGAAGGCGGGGGCGATCGAGGCGGGTGGCGCTGAGCAGCCAGGCCATGAAGGCGCGCGCCTCTTCGTGCTTGCCGACGCCCAGGAAGGCGTTGATCCCGATGCTGGCGTCGCGGGGCCACGCGTACCGGTAGTCCCAGTTCCGCCCTCCGCCGAGGTGCTCGGGCAGCGAGGTGGTCGGGGCGGCGACCGGGGCGCCCGACGGCGAGTACGTCAGCAGGCGCAGGGTGAGCAGGCTGCGGATCACGGTGTCGCGGCAGGGGATGTCCGGGTCGATGTCGCGACACCAGGCCTGCCAGCGCCGCTGGTCGGCCTCGAGCACGTCCCACGCGGCGTCCGGGGCGACGTACACCAGGGGTTCGCGGTCCGCGACGGCCAGCACACAGGTGAAGGGCCGGTCGGGAGTGACCGTGATTTCGTACGTCGGCCCCGGTTCGAGATGCATGCGGGGCGTCGTCGAGAGGGCGAGAGCCACGGTCGGCCAGCCGGCGACCAGCACCTGGTCTCGGTGGTGGGTGTGGGGTCGGGCGTGACCCTCTCCCAGACGCGGATCGAACGAGATGACGGCCTCGACGGGGCCGTCGGGCGCGGCCAGTCGACGCACCAGCATCGTGGGGGGCAGAAGTCGCCCGCTGACCTCGGCCACCATGCCCTCGGTGAGGATCAGCCGGCCCGCCTCGGTCTGCCAGGTCGTCTCCAGCGTGGCGCACTCGGGCAGGTAGCGGCGCTCGACCACCGCGGCCGGGACGGCCGGCGCAAGACGGAAGCTGCCCGCCGCCGGCCCGCCGACGAGGCGGCCGAACACGGGCCGGCCGTCGAAGCGCGGGATGCACAGCCAGTCGACGGAACCGTCGGGGGCGACCAGTGCTGCGGTGCGGGTGTCCCCGAGCAGCCCGTAGTCCTCGATGGCGATCTCCCGGTCGCGGTCGTCGTACGTCCAGGGGGGCGGCCCGGGCTGCCCGGGGATCGGTGGCGGCACGGGGATCGCTCCTCTCAGTGCGCGTTCAGCAGGAGGCCCAGGGCGATGCCGTAGGCGAGGTGGGCGCCCATGGCCACCAGGGGCGTCTGGACGCCGTAGTTCAGGCCCAGGAGCCCGGGCGGCTCCAGCACGGCGGTCGACCCAGGGCCGGCGCGGTTCGACGCCATGCGCGGATGCACGCCGACCAGGAGGGGGATGAGAGCGGACAGGGCGATGGCGCCGTGAAGGAGGCCGAGCAGACCGCCGATCCACCAGGTGGCCCGACCCAGGAGCGCGAAGGAGGCCGCGTAGCCGAGAGCGAAGAGCTGACCGATGCACAGGTGGATGAGGAAGCCGGCCGCCCGGGCCCGGTCCGGATCCGGGGTCACCGTGGTGCCCAGGATCAGCGACAGGTCCAGTCGGCTGAGCCCGCCCAGCTGGGCGGCGATCATCAGCGCGGTCAGGAGGGTGGTGGCGAGCAGCCCGAACAGCGCCCAGCCGGCCCAGTCCATCTCAGCGGTCCAGGGTCGTGTTCGCCCTCGCCCGGAGGCTCCCGATGACGTGGTCGTCACAGGTCCGGAGGGCGGCACGTCGGTGGTCGGCAGTTCTCAGCGGGTTCATCCGTCCTCTCGGTCGGCGGCGCACGACCCGGTCGCGGCTCGTCGTCGACGTCCACGTGCACTCACCCTCACGATGTCGCTGACTCGTCGCCGCGTCGCCGTCCACGATCGGCCGACAACGTGCACCTTCGTTGCCGACGACAGGCAAGAGTCCGTGCGGCCGCCGTATCCATCCACCGGCCCGGTGCCGCCACGGGCACCGAGCTTGCCGGGCCCAGGCAGCGTCTCCGAAGCGCAGTCGGCCGGGAGCAGGCACTGTCCGCAGGCAGGAGGGCGGGCCAGAGTGGCGACAGGGTGAGGGCAGCCGTCTCAACCGGATCGTCATCATCGACAGAGAGCGAGCACGACGTGAACACCACAGCCCGAGTGACCTCGTCGGTGATCTTCGTGGGCGACGTCGACCGTTCGGTCGCGTTCTACTCCGAGCTCCTCGGGTGCACCGCGGCGATCCACGACCGCGATGCGGCGCTCCTGCTCGGCCAGGGCGGGTTCCAGATCTACCTGATCGAGCAAGGTCCCCGAGCCCCTCACCACTCGGGCGGCGTCGGGATCCAGTGCCTGATCTGGGCGGTCGACAGCGCCGAGGAGCTGACCGACGTGGAGGAGGCCCTCCAGGGCCGGGGCATCCGTACCGACCGCCATGCCAGCGGCGGGGTCACCTTCGTCACCGGGCGAGACCCGGACGGGATCCGGATCATGGTCGCCCATCCCAGCCCGGAGGAGCTGCCACGCTCCGTGGTCGGCGCTCGCCTGTACTCGTGAGCGGGCTCAGCCTGGATCTGCCGATTTGCGGCGTCGCGAGCGTCACCAGGTGGGTGTGATGGCAAGGCGCAGGCGCGAGCGTCGTACTGGTTGTCCGTTGAGCGTCTGCAACGCAGCCAGCGCCCCAGCCGGTGGCGCGCAGCAGGCGAAGATCGGTGGATGCAGACTCAGAGGGGGTCCGGCAGCTGCTGGTGGGTGCTGACCGCCAGCCGGTTCCACACGTTGATCGCGGCGATGGCCATGAGCAGCTGGACAGTCTCGAGCTCGTCGAACTGCCCGCGCGCGTCGGCCCAGACGTCGTCCGGTACACCGTGGCGCCCGATCTCGGTGACGACCTCGGTCAGCGCCAGTGCCGCGCGTTCCCGGTCGGTGTACAGCTCCGGCGCCTCCCGCCAGGCCGACAGCACGTCGAGACGGCGCTGGTCCTCTCCCTCGGTGCGCGCGTCGCGGTGGTGCATGTCGAGGCAGAACGCGCAGCCGTTGAGCTGGGAGGCTCGGATCTTGATCAGCTCGCGCAGCGGGCGCTCCAGCGCGCTGCTGCCGACGTAGCTCTCCAGGGCCATCACGGCCTGGTTCGCGGCCGGGTCGACGTCGTGGACGGACAATCGTTGTGCCATGACCTACTGCTCCTCTTAGTTGATCGCTCAGGCGGCGATGTGGACTCCGAGTGCGAGGAGGGCCAGGCTCAACACGCCGATCAGCCCTCGCAACACGCCGGCTTGGACGGCACCACGATTCACCCGTGCCGCCAGGGTGGTCTCGCCGGGCCGGTCGAGCGCGCTGCGGCGCAGCCGAGTCATCCGCCGTGCCTGCCCGATGCCCAGACCCAGCGCCGCGGCCAGGGCGACCGCCACCACGACCACCGAGACCTTCGCGAGATTCCACGGGTGGTCACGGAGCAGGACGGAGCCGGTGACGTAGGCGAGTGCGAGAGCCGTCGTGCCGACGATCCCGTAGGACCGTCCGAGGCCGCGGAAGAAGGCCACGCGCGACGCCGGGTCCAGCGTGCGGGTCGCGACGCGGGCCACAACCGCGATGGCGACGAGGCCACCGAGCCAGACGGACGCCGCCAGGATGAGCACCCCGGTGAGCACGCCCTCGGTGGCCGACACTACATCGGCTCCAGATCCGAGCTGACGGTGATGGAGGCGCCGGCGAAGAGCCGCGAGATCGGACACAGCTCGGCGGCCTGGTCCACCGCCGACCGGAACTCGTCGGCGCTCAGGCCCGGGACGCGCCCCTGGACGGTGAGTGCGGACGACACGACCGTCGGCTTGCCGTCCACCTCGTCCAGCGTGACCGTCGACGACACCGTGAGCCGCTCCGGCTCGACGTCGCGTTCGCCGAGGCACAGGCTGAGGGCCATGGCGAAGCACGAGGAGTGGGCCGCGGCCGCCAGCTCCTCGGGGCTCGTCTTCCCACCGGGAGCCTCGGTCCGGGCCGCCCAGGTCACGGGCAGCCCGGCGACGGCGCCGCTGCCCGGGACGATGGTTCCGCGACCACGGGCGAGCCCGCCCTCCCACGTGGTCTGCGCGGTGCGCTCGGCGATCGCCATGATCTTCGACTTCCTTTCGATGTTCTTGGTCCGGGCGGCCGGACCTGCCCGGATGCCCGGTCCGGGTTCCGGTTCGCCCAGCCGCGGGTCGGCGACCTACGCGTCCCCGCGCGCGCGGGCCAGGTGCTGACACTGCCAGCCGGCCGGCAGCCGGCCGGCCTCGAGGAACTCGTGGACCCTGAGGGTCGCGTCCGGACCGAGGACCCCGTCGACCTGCGGGTACAGGATCTGCTCCTCCTTGGGGTTGTGACTCTGCAACAGGTCGAGCAACCCGCGGCACGCCGTCCCCAGAACGTCGTCGCCGGCGTCGTCGTGGAGCTGCTGGTCCAACTCGTCCAGGACGGGCCACATCTGGCCGTGCTCGCGGAGCATCACCATGATCGGTCCGAGCATCCCCGCCGCGCGCAGCGACGGGAACAGCAGCTCCTCCTCGACGTAGATGTGCCGGCGAAGGTCATCCACAGCCTGCTGCAGGGCCGGTCGTGCGTCGGCGCCCGAGGCCGAACCGTCGGCGTACCTCTCGACGGCGCTGTCGACCTCGCGGTGGTCTCGCTCGAGGACGTCCCTCAGTGGCTGTGATCGTGCTCCGTCGACTCCTGCGTCCTCCACGGCGCCATTGTCCCACGACCGCATGTAAAAACAAACTGCGCCAGATCTATGAGCGGGACCGGCGGGCGGCGTCGGCCAGGAGTGCCGGGAGAGGTGCCTGCTGACAGCGAGGACGGTCGACCGGTAGGTTCGACGCCCCCGACCGCCGTTCCGGGAGTGCCCATGCACCAGCCGCTGCGCGTGCTCGTCAGTGCAGGCGCCTCTGGGATCGGAGCCTCGATCGTCGAGCGCTTCCGGGCCGACGGCGCCGAGGTGAGCATCTGCGACTGTGACGAGGCGGCGGTGCACAGCGCCACCCGACGCGATCCCGCGCTGCATGCCGTGGTCGGCGACGTCACCGACGAAGCCGACACGCAGCGGTGGGTCGGGGAGATCGTCGACCGGTGGGGAGGGGTCGACGTGCTGGTCAACAACGCGGGCATCGCAGGCCCGACGGCTCGGGTGGAGGAGATCGACCCCCCAGCCTGGCGGGAGTGCCTCGCGGTCGGCCTCGAGAGCCACTTCCTCCTGGCCCGGCTCGTCGTCCCGCACCTGAAGGCGCAACGATCGGGTGCGATCGTGGCGATCTCGTCCACGGCCGGACTCTACGGCTACGGCATGCGCACGCCGTACGCCGCGGCCAAGTGGGCGGTCATCGGCTTCACGAAGTCGCTGGCCGTCGAGCTCGGCCCCTTCGGCGTGCGCGCGAACGTCGTGGCTCCCGGCTCCGTCGAGGGCGCCCGCATGGACCGCGTGATCGAGGCCGAGGCGGTCCAGCGCGGGGCGCCACCCGCCGTCGTACGCCGGGAGTACGTCGAGGGCCAGTCGATCCCACGGTTCGTCAGGCCCTCGGAGATCGCCGACGTGTGCGCCTTCCTGGCCTCACCCCGGGCCGGGATGGTCAACGGCCAGGTGATCGCGGTGGACGGTCACACGGAGACGTTCCACATCGCGTCGCGCTGATCGTGGCCGTCGGCGCGGGCTGACGGGCACGGCGTCGTTCGGTAGACTGACCGAACATTCAGTCAGGAGTCCTTCGATGGGTCCCAGCACCGTCGCCACCGACGTCGGCCCGCCGACGAACACGCCGGAGTCGAGAGTCAGCCGGAAGCCGCCGACCGCCACCCGCAGCCTGCCCGGGATCGCCTACACCGATCCGGAGCTGTACGAACAGGAGCTGACCGAGGTCTTCGAACGGGCGTGGATCCTGGTCGGCCACGTCTCCGAGCTGTCCGAGCCGGGGGACTATGTCACCGCGAACGTCGGCCGGGAGCCGGTGCTGGTCGTCCGCGGCCACGACGGTGAGCTGCGCGCCATGTCGAACGTCTGCCGGCACCGGGCCTCGCTGATCCTCGAGGGCACCGGGCGCACCCGCTCGGTCATGCGGTGTCCCTATCACGCCTGGACCTATGAGCTCGACGGCCGACTGGCGGCGGCGCCGTCCGGACAGGGGTTCGCCTGCCTCGACCGCGACCAGGTGTCGCTGCCCCAGTTCCGGATCGGCGTGGTCGGCGGCCTCGTCTTCTGCTGCATCGACCCCCAGCAGATGTCCCTGGCGGACCTGCTCGGCCCGGTGGGGCCGTATCTGGAGTGGCTCAACATCGCCGGCCTGACGGTGCAGGCCGACGGCTCGGCGTCCCGGCGGACCGAGGACTTCGGCGAGAACTGGAAGATCCTCGCCGACAACTACCTCGAGGACTACCACGTCCCGGTCGCGCACCCCTCGCTCGTCCGGCTGGTCGACGTCAAGAACACGATCGGCGACAACAACGACTGGTGCGAGTGGTCGCGCGTGCCCTACCGCACCCGACCGTCCCGTGACCCTCGTGAGCGCGAGTACCAGGGACTGGTGCGCCGCATGCCCGGGATGCCCGAGGAGTTCGAGGGCTGGATGGGGCACGTCTGCATCTGGCCGACGACGTTCATGGAGATCTATCCCCACCACGTCGACACCTGGCAGCTGGAGCCGACCGGCCGGCTGATGACGCGAGCCACCACGATGACCCTGGTGCATCCCGACGAGGAGGACCAGGACCGGCGGGCGCGCGAGCTGATGCGCGAGCTGAACGTCGACATCATGGGCCAGGACGTCGACATCACCACGCGTGTGCAGCGCGGCGTCCAGGCGCCGTCGTACCACTCGGGCATCCTCAACGACGAGCAGGAGCTCTCGGTCATCCGCTTCCAGCAGCGGCTGCGCGAGCTGCTGCCGCGCATCGCCGAGCTGGAGGCGACGGCCAGGGGGGAGCGCAGCGTTGCCCCATCCTGATGCCTGGCTCTTCCTGCCCCCCGAGGTCGAGGCGCGGGTGCCGTCACTGCTGGCCCGGCTGGCCGCCGGTGGGGACGGCTCGCCGGACGACGTCCAGCGCGAGCTGCGTCATCGCATCGAGACCCTGATCCTCGAGGGCGACGTCGAGCAGTGGCGCGCGTTCCTCCGCGAGGCGACCGGCATGGTCGCGGAGTACGCCGGCGACGACGTCGAGGCGCGCACGGTGCTCGCCTCGATCCTCGACGACCAGTTCCTGCTCGCCCGTGCCGTGAGCGACCTGGAGGCCACCGACCTCGACGCGCGCCGTCGGCTCGGGCGCGCCGGGGCGACGCCCCCGCGGTCCAGCCGCGTGTGAGCCGACGGCTCGCCGGCGAGCCGACCCGTGGGTCAGGAGACCCGCTCCGGCCCCGTGGTGTCCAGGAAGGTCGGCTGGTCGTCGTGGACACGTTGCACCAGATCCCATCCCTCGGCGCCCAGGGTGACCACGGAGACGGGGAAGATGCCGAGGTCCTCCCGCTGGATGTGGAGCTCGAGGGCGTCGAACAGCTCCGAGAGGGTGGCGACCAGCTCCGGGGACTCGGGATCCAGGTCGGCGATCGCGGCGTCCAGCCACCGGTGCTCGCCTTCGAGATCGGCGACCTCGTCGACGTAGTCGCCCTGCCGGCGCAGCGCGGTGAAGATGCCGTCCTCCTCGCGGGACACGTGACGGGCGAGGTGCGAGACCAGGTGGCGCAGCCGCTCGGGGATGCTGTGCAGGTCACCGGCCGCCATCGCCCGGCGGATGTGGTCGGCCTCGTCCTGGAGGTGCCGGTGCTCGGAGATCAGCTCACCGACGACGGGGACCTCACGGCATCCGCAGTAGTCGCACATGTCGCTACCCGAGGGGTTCCCACCCGCGTCCCGGGCGGCGGTTGCCGAGCTGGGTGTCGCGGCTGCGGTAGACGATGTAGGGCCGGGTCAGGTAGCCGACCGGGGCGCTGAAGACGTGCACCAGGCGGGTGAACGGCCACAGCGCGAACAGCAGGCTCGCGACGAACGCGTGCAGCTGGAAGCTGAGTGGCGCCGCACCCATGAGCGCGGGATCGGGATGGAAGCTCCAGAACTGCCGGAACCAGATCGAGACGCCCTGGCGGTAGTCGTACTCGTGGCCGCCGAAGAGGAAGGAGGCCCCCGACACCGTGTTCCAGATCCCGAGCAGGATCACGCCCGCCAGGAACACGTACATGAGCTTGTCCATCTTGGTGGTGGCCGAGAAGACCGGCCCGACCGTGCGCCGACGGTAGATCAGGATCACCAGGCCGGCCAGGGTGGCCGCGGCCGCGGCCAGGCCGCCGACGAGGGCGCCCCAGTGGTAGGCGTGGTTGCTGAGGCCCGCGCCGTTGGTCCAGCTCTCGGGCACCAGCAGGCCGACGAAGTGCCCAGCCACGACGCCGAGCATGCCGAAGTGGAAGAGCGGCGACCCGAGCCGCAGCAGCCGGTTCTCGTAGAGCTGGGAGGAGCGGGTCGTCCAGCCGAACTTGTCGTAGCGGTAGCGCCAGTAGTGGCCGACCACGAAGGTGGCCAGGCACAGATAGGGCACGATCACCCACAAGAAGGTGTTCATCGGGCGGCTCCCTCGCGAACGGCGGGCATGGGCAGGTCGATGCCCCCCGTGCGGCGCGCCTCCTGCAGGCGGGCGTCGAACGCCGGTCCGCCGTACGGCGACAGGCCGACCTCCTCGGCGGGTGGTCCCTCGGCCGCGAGCCGGCGTACGGCGTCACGCTCGTCGCCGCGCAGAGCCGGCAGCGTGGCGCAGACCGCCTCCACGGCGCCCGCCCAGGGGGAGCCGGACTCGGTCAGCGACATCCGGAGCAGCTCCAGCCCGGCGCGGTGGTCCAGCATCAGCTGTCGCCCCTGGTCGCGGTCGACCGTGGCGGCGAACTCCAGGACCACGCAGAGGTGGTCGGGCAGCTCACCGCCGCCGTCGGTGTCGACGGTGAAGCCCGCCTCGAGGTAGGTCTGCTTGAAGCGCAGGAGCGCCACGCCGCGCTTGCGGGTGTCGCCGTGAGCGAAGTACGTGAGATACAGGTTGTGCCGCCGGCGGGTGTCGAAGGTCTCGACGTACGCCGCCTGCGCGTCGACCGACGGGGTGGTCGCCAGATGCTCCACGACCCCCGACAACGGCTCGCGCCACGCCGTCGGGAGGGCCTCGGCCATCCGGCGGACCAGCGGCAGATCGGTGAGCAGCCGGTCGTCGGGATAGCCGAGCAGCAGCGAGGCCGACTGCCAGACCAGCGACTGCTCGCGGCTGCTCAGGGCGGAGGGCCTCGACCTGCTGCGCATCGTGGTGCGCGTCATCGGTAGTCCGCCCCACCGGTGAGACCACCGGTGCCACCCGGGCCGGTGGCCCCGTCGTCGGAGGTGTCCGGGGTGCCGGCCTCGCCGACCTCTTCGGTCTCCGTGACCTCCTGGCGCGGAGGGAACAAGCCGGTGGGGATGCCTCGGCCGTCCCAGTTCAGCAGGTTCACCCGGGTGGCCTTGTCGTCCGGCGCGGCGACGGTGTCGGCCGTCTGCCGGTTGCGCAGCATCGTGAAGTTCTCGACCGCGATCGGGACCGGCGAGCCGGAGCCCTCGCCGAACGGCCCGGACCCGACGGGGCACTCCGTCCCGAGCGCCTCCAGGGAGTGCGCCTGCTCGGCGTGGGCGGCCGGGATGACGTAGCGCTCGTCGTACTTGGCCAGGGCGAGGAGCCGGTACATGTCGTACATCTCTTCCTCGCTCATGCCCACGCGCGCCGGGATACCGGGGTCGGGCTCGCGCCCGAGGTTGAGGTCGCGCATGTAGGACCGCATCGCCGCCAGGCGCTGCAGGACGCTGTCGACCACGGCGGTGTCGCCGGCGGTGAACAGCCCCGCGAGGTACTCCACCGGGATGCGGAGGGCGTCGATGGCAGCGAACAGGTTACGCTGGTCCTCGGGGTCCTCGCCGGTCTCGCCGATCGCGTCGACCACCGGCGAGAGGGGCGGGATGTACCAGACCATGGGCATAGTGCGGTACTCCGGATGGAGCGGCAGCGCGACCTCGTAGGTCTGGATCAGCGCATGGATCGGCGAGCGCTGGGCGGCCATCACCCAGTCGTGCGGTACGCCGTCGCGCTCGGCGGCGGCGACCACCTCCGGGTCGTTCGGGTCGAGCAGTATCTCGCGCTGGGCGCGGTACAGGTCCTGGTCATCGGGCGTGGACGCGGCGTCGAGGACGCGATCGGCGTCGTACAGGATCAGGCCCAGGTAGCGCAGCCGGCCGACGCAGGTCTCGGAGCACACGGTGGGGAGCCCCACCTCGATCCGCGGGAAGCAGAAGGTGCACTTCTCGGCCTTGCCGGTGCGGTGGTTGAAGTAGATCTTCTTGTAGGGGCAGCCGGACACGCACATCCGCCACCCGCGGCACCGGTCCTGGTCGACCAGCACGATCCCGTCCTCGGAGCGCTTGTAGATCGCGCCGCTCGGGCACGATGCCGCACACGACGGGTTGAGGCAGTGCTCGCAGATCCGCGGCAGGTAGAACATGAAGGTGTCCTCGAAGGACCGCTTGACCTCGGTGGAGACCTTGGCCAGGACCGGGTCGTTCTCGAACGACGCCTTGGAGCCACCGAGGTCGTCGTCCCAGTTCGACGACCACGTGATCTTGGTGTCGCCGCCGGTGAGCAGCGACTTGGGCCGCGCCACCGGCGTGTGCTCCTGCGCCGGCGCGTCGGTGAGGGTCGCGTAGTCGTAGGTCCACGGCTCGTAGTAGTCGTGGATCGACGGCAGCTTGGGGTTGGAGAAGATCGTGGCCAGCTTGCGGAACCGACCGCCCGCCTTCAGCGACAGCCGCCCACGCCGGTTGAGCTTCCACCCACCCTGCCAGCGCTCCTGGTCCTCGTAGGTGCGTGGATAGCCCTGTCCGGGACGGGTCTCCACGTTGTTGAACCACACGTACTCCGTGCCGGAGCGGTTGGTCCAGGCCTGCTTGCAGGTCACCGAGCAGGTGTGGCAGCCGATGCACTTGTCGAGGTTCATCACCATCGCCATCTGAGCCATGACGCGCATCAGTGCCTGACCTCCGTCGTCTCGTCGGTCGAGCTTGTCGAGCCCATCAGTACGTGACCTCCTGGCTGCGCTTGCGGATGACGGTGACCTCGTCGCGCTGGTTCCCGGTGGGGCCGAGATAGTTGAACGCGAAGGACAGCTGGGCGTAGCCGCCGACCAGATGGGTGGGCTTGACCAGCAGGCGGGTCAGCGAGTTGTGGATGCCGCCCCGCTTCCCGCTGGTCTCCGCGAGCGGTACGTCGATCAGCCGGTCCTGGGCGTGGTACATGTACACCGTCCCCTCGGGCATCCGGTG
>JAICHQ010000014.1 GCA_025924815.1 Nocardioides sp. | reverse complement strand
TGGCGTGGCGGTCGACGCGGAACTCGATCTTGCCGCCCTTGATGTCCGAGACGGCCTTCGCGACGTCGGGCGTCACGGTGCCGGTCTTCGGGTTGGGCATCAGGCCGCGGGGGCCGAGGACGCGACCCAGGCGACCGACCTTGCCCATCATGTCGGGGGTCGCGACGACGGCGTCGAAGTCGAGCCAGCCGCCGTTGACCTTGTCGATGAGCTCGTCGCCACCGACGATGTCGGCGCCCGCCTCACGGGCGGCCTCGGCCTTGTCGGCGTTCGCGAACACGAGCACGCGGGCGGTCTTGCCGGTGCCGTGCGGCAGGTTGACGGTGCCGCGCACCATCTGATCGGCCTTGCGGGGGTCGACCCCGAGGCGCATCACGACGTCGACGGTCTCGTCGAACTTCTTCTTGCTGGTGTCCTTGGCGATCTTGATCGCGGCGTACGGCGAGTGGAGCTCGTCCTTGTCGAACGTCTCGCTCGCCGCGCGGTAGGTCTTGCTGCGCTGCATGGTGTTCCTACTTTCGGAAGATGTGGTCAGCGGGCCAGCGCGGCCCTGCCACGGGTTGTCACTCAGATGACGCCGCGGTCGCTCAAGACGCCGACGGCGCCGCGATCAGTCGGTCGTGACGCCCATCGAACGGGCGGTGCCCTCCACGATCTTCATCGCGGCGTCGATGTCGTTGGCGTTGAGGTCGGGCAGCTTGGTCGTGGCGATCTCGCGGACCTGGTCCTTGGTGAGCCGGCCGACCTTCTCCTTGTGCGGCACGCCGGAGCCCTTCTGCAGGCCGGCCGCCTTCTTGATCAGCTCGGCAGCGGGTGGCGTCTTGGTGATGAAGGTGAACGAACGGTCCTCGTAGATCGTGATCTCGACCGGGATCACGTTGCCGCGCATGGACTCCGTCTGCGCGTTGTAGGCCTTGCAGAAGTCCATGATGTTGACGCCGTGCGGACCGAGGGCGGTACCGACCGGCGGCGCCGGGGTCGCGGCGCCCGCCTGCAGCTGCACCTTGACCAGGGCAGCGATCTTCTTCTTCGGAGGCATTGCTGACTGTGTCCTTACTACCGTTGTACGTCGTGGTCATCGCGAGCCGGACCGGCTCTGCCACCTGGATGTTGCTGAGCCCTGCTGATGCCCGTGCCGCGGGCAACCGACCTATTGTCCGCCCACGCCCGGTGAGATGTGAAATCTGCAGCGACGGGGTTTCGAGACGTTCCGGTCGTCAGACGCGCTGGACCTGGCTGAAGCTCAGCTCGACGGGGGTCTCCCGGCCGAAGATCTCGACCAGGGCCTTCACGCGCTGGGCCTCGGCGTTGATCTCGGTGATCGTCGCGTGGAGGGTGGCGAAAGGTCCGTCCACGACCATCACCGAGTCGCCCTCGCCGAAGTCGACGACCTCGACCTGCTTCTTGGTCGCCGTCGCGGCGCCGCCGCCGGACGAGCCGCCGCCCGCGGGCGCCTCGGCTGCGGCGATCACGGTCGGGGCAAGCATGTTCTCGACCTCGGACATGCTCAACGGCACCGGCTGGTGGGCCTGGCCGACGAACCCGGTCACCGACGGGGTGTGGCGCACGGCGGCCCAGGACTCGTCGGTGAGGTCCATCCGGACCAGGACGTAGCCGGGAAGAACGGTCCGCTTGACCATCTTGCGCTGACCGTTCTTGATCTCCGCGACCTCCTCGGTGGGGACCACGATCTCGTGGATGTAGTCCTCCATGTTGAGCGAGACGATGCGGTTCTCGAGGTTCTGCCGGACGCGGTTCTCCATGCCGTAGTAGGTGTGGACGACGTACCACTCGCCCGGCTTGGCCCACAGCTCGCGACGGAACTCCTCCAGCGGGTCATCGGACGCCGGCTCCTCGGCCTCGTCGCCGGTCTCGACGGAGTCGACCGACCCATCCGCCTCCGCGGAATCCTCCGCGAGCGTCTCCGCTGCCGGCTCGGCAGCCTCGTCGACGTCGTTGTCGGCCGGCTCGTCGGCCGGCTCGGCCTCGGCCACGGGGTCGGCCACGGGGTCGGCCTCGGGGGTCGCCTCGGCGGGCGCCTCGGCGGTCTGGTCGGAGACCTCCTCCGCGACGCCGTCCTGCTCGATGTCGTACTGCGACACGTTTCCTGCTCCCTGCCTCAGCTCGAGGACTTGCCGTTGAACAGCCAGAAGACGGCCTTGCCGAAGCCCAGGTCGAGCCCGGCGATCAGCGCCATCACGAACACGACGAACGCCATCACCACGAAGAAGTAGGTGATCAGCTGCTCCTGCGTCGGCCAGACGACCTTGCGGAGCTCGGCGACGACCTGCCGGTAGAAGAGCACCGGCCCGGTGCGCTCGGTACGCCGATCACGCGACCGGACGGCGTTGTCGTCCGACACGTCGGCCACCTCTTCCCGCTGTTCGTGCGCCCGGCCCGGTTGGCCGGCCACTGGTGTTGATCCGTGGGTCGTGCTGGGTGTGGTCGTTCTCGCAGGGCACGAGGGACTTGAACCCCCAACCTTCGGTTTTGGAGACCGATGCTCTGCCAGTTGAGCTAGTGCCCTCTGCTGACGTGCTGCGCTCACTTCCGTGTGCTGGTTGCGGCAGCACTCCTCGGGCCGGACCCTGGCGAGGGCATGGCAAAGCCTTGGGGAGAACCACCAAACCGGAACTCTACAGGGGCGGTCGGAGGGGAGTCGAACTCGCGCTCGCCCCTACGATGGCTCCATGACCGAGGTCCGCACCCAGCCGCCCAGCCCGCGCGAGCGCCGGATCTCCGGGCGGATCGGCGCGATCGCCGAGTCCGCGACCCTCAAGGTGGACGCGAAGGCCAAGGCCCTCAAGGCCGAGGGACGTCCGGTGATCGGCTTCGGCGCCGGTGAGCCCGACTTCGCCACCCCGGGGTACATCGTTGAGGCGGCCGTGGACGCGTGCCGCGACCCGAGGAACCACCGCTACACCCCCGCCGGGGGGCTTCCGGAGCTCAAGCAGGCCATCGTCGACAAGACCCGCCGCGACAGCGGGCTCGAGGTGACGGCCGCCCAGGTCGTGGTCACCAACGGCGGCAAGCAGGCCATCTACGAGGCGTTCGCCACGATGCTCGACCCCGGGGACGAGGTGATCGTCCCCGCGCCGTACTGGACGACGTACCCCGAGGCGATCCAGCTCGCGGGGGGCGTCGCCGTGCCGGTGCCGGCCGACGAGACCCAGCAGTACAAGGTCACGCCTGCACAGCTCGAGGCCGCCCGCACCGAGCGCACCAAGGTGCTGCTGTTCGTCTCCCCCTCCAACCCCACCGGCGCGGTCTACACCGCCGACGAGATCCGCGCGATCGGGCAGTGGGCCGACGACCACGGGCTGTGGGTGCTGACCGACGAGATCTACGAGCACCTGGTGTACGACGGCGTCGAGACCGGGTCGCTCCCGGTGCTCTGCCCGTCCCTCGCCGTGCAGACGGTCGTCGTCAACGGCGTCGCCAAGACCTACGCGATGACCGGCTGGCGGGTCGGCTGGATGATCGCGCCGAAGGACCTCGCAGCCGCGGCGACCAACCTGCAGTCGCATGCGACGTCCAACGTCGCCAACGTCTCCCAGCGTGCGGCGATCGCCGCTCTGACCGGTGACCTCTCCGCAGTCGCCGAGATGAAGGCCGCCTTCGACCGCCGGCGCCGGACGATCGTGTCGATGCTCAACGAGATCGAGGGCTTCTACTGCCCGATGCCCGAGGGCGCCTTCTACGCCTACCCGTCGGTCAAGGGTCTGCTCGGCCGTTCCTACAACGGGCGGATCATCGACAGCTCCGCCGACCTCGCCGAGTACATCCTCGAGCAGGTCGAGGTGGCCGTGGTTCCCGGAGAGGCCTTCGGGACACCCGGCTACCTGCGCCTGTCCTACGCGCTCGGCGACGACGACCTCGTCGAGGGGATCACCCGCCTGCAGAAGCTGTTCGCCTGAGGTGAGCGGCCCTCCTCTGGACCCCGCTCGACCGGCGCGCCCGGAGCCGCGCGACCTCCGCACCCTCCCGAAGGCTCATCTGCACCTGCACTTCACCGGCTCGATGCGCCACGCCACCCTGCTCGAGATGGCCGAGCGCGACGGGATCCAGCTCCCCGACTCGCTGGTCAGCGAGTGGCCGCCCCAGCTGTCGGCGGCCGACGAGAAGGGCTGGTTCCGGTTCCAGCGCCTCTACGACGTGGCCCGGTCGGTGCTGCGGACCGAGGACGACGTACGCCGTCTCGTGCGCGAGGCGGCCGAGGACGACGTCCGCGACGGCGGTCGCTGGCTGGAGATCCAGGTCGACCCGTCGGGGTACGCCGCACGGTTCGGCGGCATCACGGCGTTCACCGAGCTCGTGCTCGACGCCGTCCGGGCGACCACGGCCGAGACGGGTCTCGGGATGGCGGTGGTGATCGCCGCCAACCGCACCCGGCACCCGCTCGACGCGCGCACCCTGGCCCGTCTCGCCGGGCAGTACGCCGGGCGCGGCGTGGTGGGCTTCGGGCTCTCCAACGACGAGCGCCGCGGGGTCACGACGGAGTTCGCGCCGGCGTTCGCGATCGCCGAGCGCGCGGGACTCCTGCTCGCCCCGCACGGCGGCGAGCTGCTCGGCCCGGCCTCGGTGGGCACGGTCGTCGATGCGCTCCACGCCCAGCGCGTCGGGCACGGCGTACGGTCGGTCGAGGATCCCGACCTCCTCGCCCGGATCGTCGACCGTGGCATCGCCTTGGAGATCTGCCCGGTCTCCAACGTGGCGCTCGGCGTCTACTCCGACCTCACCTCGGTGCCCCTGCCCGACCTGCTCGCCGCCGGAGCGACCGTGGCGCTCGGCGCGGACGACCCGCTGCTGTTCGGCTCCCGGCTGGCCGCGCAGTACGCCACGATGCGCGCGGCGCACGAGCTGACCGACGAGACCCTGGCGGTGCTCGCCGCGATGTCGATCCGTGCGTCGTGCGCACCCGACGACACCAAGGCGGACCTCCTCGCGGGTGTCACCGACTGGCTCTCCACGCCGGGTTCGTCTGCGACGATGACGCCATGAGCGACGACGATCTCTGGCGTCGGCCGGGCTCCGCCGGAGACGAGCGGGCCGAGAGCACGCCGCCCGGAGCCGCATCCCCCGGTCGGCCCGAGCCGCCGGCCGACGACGCGTCCCGGCCGAACACCGGTGACTCCGGAGCGGCACCCGACCCGTCGTACCGGCCGCCCCCGGGCCCGGGTGCGGTACCGCCCGCGACCAACCCCTACGACCCGCGAGGCCAGCAGTCTCCCTACGGCCCGCCACCGACGACGCCGTATCCGCAGCCGGGGCCGCCCGGACCCTACGGCGGCTCGGGATACGTCCCGCCCCCCAACCCGTATCCGGCACCCCACGAGTACGGCGCACCGCAGAGCCCCTACGGGGCGCCCTACCAGGCGGCGTACGCCGGGGGACAGCTGCCCGAGCATCCCTCGGCCACGACCGCCATGGTCCTCGGCATCATCGGCCTGGTCGGCATCGTGCTGTGCCTGGGCCTGACCCTGGTCCTGTCCCCCGCGGCCTGGGTCGTCGGGGCCAAGGCGGTGCGCGAGATCGACGCGTCGCCCGGACGCTACGGGGCGCGCGACCGCGCCCAGGCCGGCAAGATCATGGGCATCATCGGCACCGTGCTGCTGGTGCTCGGGGTGCTCGCGATCATCGCGCTCGTGGCGATCGCGGTCACCGTCGGCGGCACCGACCCGTCGCCGGTCCCCCAGAGCCCGGGCCTCCAGAACGGCTGACCCGCCCGGCGACCCGCTACAGCCGGCAGCCGACCAGCACCGGCTCCGGGACCAGCCTGAGGCCGAACCGTTGCTCGACCCCGTCCCTGATCTCGCGAGCCAGGGCCAGCAGCTCGGCGGTCGTCGCCCCACCGCGGTTGGTGAGCGCCAGCGTGTGCTTGGTGGAGAGCCCGGCCGGGCCCTCGCCGTACCCCTTCTCGAAGCCGGCGCGCTCGATGAGCCACGCCGCGCTCGTCTTCACGGTGCCGGCGGGCTGGGCCCAGGCGGGAGCGCCGTCGGGCACGGCATCGGCCGGGAGGACCGGGTTGGTGAAGAACGAGCCGGCGCTCCACGTGTCGTGGTCGTCGGCGTCGAGCACCATCCCCTTGCCGCGTCGCAGATCGAGCACGGCCCGGCGTACGTCGGTCATCGGCGCGCGCGCGCCCGGGGCGACGCCGAGGATGCGGGCGAGCTCGGCGTAGGTGACGGGCGACCCGAGATCGCCCTGCGCCAGCTGGAAGGTCGCGCTGAGGACGACGTGCCGTGCCGGGTCGGCCTTGAAGCGGCTGGTGCGGTAGCCGAAGCCGCAGTCGGCGGCCGCGAAGGTGCGCACCCCGCTCAGCGCGCGATCCCACACCCGCACCGACGCCAGGGTCTGGGACACCTCCTGACCGTAGGCGCCGACGTTCTGGATCGGCGTCGCGCCGACCGACCCGGGGACGCCGGAGAGGGCCTCGACCCCGACCCATCCGCGGGCGACCGCCGTCGCGACGAACCCGTCCCACGACTCGCCGGCCGCAACGGTCACGATCACCGAGCCGCACGTGGGGTCCTCACCGGCGTGGTCGGCCACGACCCCGGTCGTGGCGACCTCGACGACGGTGCCGGCGAAGCCCTCGTCGGCCACGACCAGGTTGCTGCCGCCGGCCAGGACGAGGACCGGTTCGCCGGCGTCGTCGGCACGTCGTACGGCGTCGACCAGGTCCTGCTCGGTCTCGGCACGCACCCACGAGCGAGCCGGACCACCCAGGCGCAGCGTCGTGTGGTCGGCCAGCAGCTCAGGCACGGAGGGTGGCCTTCAACCGGCCGAGGACCTGTTCGCCGTTGCACGTCACGGTCAGGCTCACGACCTTGTCATCGCCCTGGTGCTCGTAGACGCCGGAGACCTCGACCTCGGCCCCCTCGGGCGGGACCGGGACGGGCTTGGTGAACTTCGCCCCGATCGTCAGGACCTGGCCGCGGCGTCCGACCCACTCCTCGACGTACCGCGCGGCGAGGGCCATCGTGAACATCCCGTGCGCGATGACCCCCGGGAGACCGACCGAGCGGGCCACCTCGTCGTCTTGGTGGATGGGGTTGTGGTCACCGCTCGCCGCAGCGTACGCGACGAGATCGTCGCGGGTGACTCGGAAGGTGCGGGGCTCGAGGTCGGTGCCCATCACGCCTCCCCGCGGTGGACGATGGTCGCCGTGCCGGTGCAGACCTCGGCCCCGCCCTCGTCGGTGATCACGCTGGTGGTGCCGATGATGTCAGCGCCGCCGATCTGGCGCAGGCTCGCCACGGTCAAGGTCGCGGTCAGCACGTCACCCGGCTCGACCGCACGCAGGTAGCTGAACCCCTGCTCGCCGTGCACGATCCGGAACAGGTCGACCTGCTCGGCCTCGAGGAAGTCGTTCATGGCGTCGAACGCGACCACGATCGGGTACGTCGCCGGGGCCGGCCCGCCGTCGTACTCACCGCCGGTTGCGGTGACGAACGCCCGGACGTTCTCCTCGGACACGGCGTACGGCCGGGTCGGCGGGAAGCTCCGCCCGACCAGCGACTTGTCGATCGGCATGCTCAGAACCTATCGAGGGCACGACAACGCCCGCCCGGTGGAGCCGGACGGGCGTGGCGATGCCGGGAGAAGAGTCAGCGGGTCTCGCGGTGCGCGGTGTGCTTGCGGCAGCGCGGGCAGAACTTCGACAGCTCCATGCGGTCGGGGTCGTTGCGCCGGTTCTTCTTGGTGATGTAGTTGCGCTCCTTGCACTCGGTGCAGGCGAGCGTGATCTTGGGGCGAACGTCGCTGGTCTTGCTGGCCACGGGATGTCCTTCTGTCGTGCCGGTCGGGGGCCGGTCTGCCGGCCACCGTGGTAGTGGGGGCGGGATTCGAACCCGCGACACCACGATTATGAGCCGTGTGCTCTAACCACCTGAGCTACCCCACCAGGAGGGCGCCCACAGGTTCAGAGCCCCACCTCAGAGCCCCTTTACGGAATCGAACCGTAGACCTACTCCTTACCATGGAGTCGCTCTGCCGTCTGAGCTAAAGGGGCAACGGTCGAGAAGGATACACAGCCGCTGATGCGATCCTGAAATCGTCTGTCCCCCGTTCCGAGCCGTCGTTCGACCCCTTCAGTCGAGGTCCGCCACGTCGATGAGCACCTTGCCGACGGCGCCGTTCTCGACCGCATCGTGGGCGGCGGCCGTTTGCGTGAGGTCGAAACGCGTGAGCGGCAACCCGTATTCCTCACCGACCGCGAGAACGCCGTCCGCGACGGCCGCCGAGACGTCCTCGGCGGCGGCCGCGAGGGCCTCGTCGCCCACGGTGTAGAGCAGGATGAACTGGAGCCGGGCGTTGATTGCCATCAACGGCCGCACCGGGACGGTCACCTCGTTGCCGCCGGTGTTGGCGTAGATCGAGACCGCACCGCGCGGCTTGAGGACCTGGGCGACCAGGTCGGCGTTCGCGATGATCGCGACCTCGACGACGAGGTCGACCCCGTCGGGCGCAAGCTCCTTGATCTCGGCGGCGGCGTCTCCGGTGCGGTAGTTGACGACGTGGTGGGCGCCGGCCGAGGTCGCCAGCGCCGCCTTCTCGTCGGTGCTGACGGTCGCGATCACGGTGGCCCCCGCCCAGACGGCGAGCTGGATGGCCGCGTGCCCGACGGCTCCTGCTCCCCCGCTGACCAGGACGGTGCGTCCCTCGAGCGCCTCCGGCGAGAGACGGCCAGGCCCGTCCTCGTGCACCGTGAGCGCGCGGTGCGCCGTCATCGCCGGCACTCCCAGGCTCGCCCCGACGTCGTACGACGCGTCCCCGAGCCGCACCACGCGCCCGGCCGGGACCACGACGTACTCCTGGGCGGTGCCCGTGGGTCGCAGGTGCTGGGCGAGGTAGATCCAGACGCGCTGGCCCTCGTGCACGCCGGTCACCCCCCCGCCGACCGCGTCGACCACGCCGGCGCCGTCCTGACCCGGGACGATCTCCTCCCACGGCAGCTCCGCCGGCCCGGTCGTGCCGGACCGCGCCTTCCAGTCGGTGGGGTTGACCCCCGCGACCGCCAGCCGGACCCGCACCTCGCCCCAGTGCGGCTCGGAGAGCTCGCGGTCGACGACCTCGAGGACGGAGGACTTCCCGGTCTGGTCGTAGACGACGGCGCGCATGTCGCCGACGCTACCGCCCTCAACCGTCCCGGAGCAGGGGCCAGGGATGCGCCTCCTCGAGCTCGTAGGCGACCTGGAGCAGCATCGCCTCGTGACCGAGAGCGGCCGCGAGCATCA
This sequence comes from Nocardioides sp., assembly GCA_025924815.1. Classification (GTDB taxonomy): domain Bacteria; phylum Actinomycetota; class Actinomycetes; order Propionibacteriales; family Nocardioidaceae; genus Nocardioides. Next base: position 40,163 of record JAICHQ010000014.1, on the reverse strand, counting down.
TGCCCTGGGGCAGCCCGGCCGCGGTGGTCGCCAGCGGCAGCGAGACCGCGGGGGCTCCGGTGGCGTTGTGCCAGGGCGTGAAGGCCACCCACTGCAGCAGCCGGTCCATCACGGTCTCGTAGTCCTGCATCGGGTCGAGCCAGCCGATGAGCGGGGTCTCGCGAGCGAGGGTCGGGGTGAGGACGACGTCGTACGCCGCATGGACCTCCTCGGCGAGCCGGTGGCTGCGGCGCAGGTGGGCGATGGCCCTGGGCACGCGATGGAGGTGGCGCCGGCACTGCCGGTCGAGACCGAGCGTCATCCGGTCGAGCCGGGACGGGTCCCACGAACGACCGTGCTCGACACGCCCCGACGCGACGATCGCGGAGGCCAGAAGGCTCCAATAGGCGAGGAAGTCGTCCCTGAACGACGGCGGGACCGGCTGGTCGATCCGCTCGACGTGATGTCCGAGCGACTCCAGCAGCCCGGCGGTCTGCAGGGTGAGCGTCTCGACCTCGGGGCTCGCCCCGACGCCGACACCGTCGGTGACGACGGCGACCCTCCGGCGGATGCGGGAGGCGTGGGTGACGTCGCCGATCGGAGCGAGGCGGAGGTTGCGGTAGACCCTCTCGGCCTCGCGGAGGAACGCCGCGGTGTCGCGGACCGACCGCGTCACCACCCCGTCGGCCACGAGGCGGACCGGCATCTGCCTCAGCATCCGGTCCTGAGGCACCCGGCCGCGCGTGGGCTTGAGGCCGACCAGGCCGTTGACCGCCGCCGGGATACGGATCGAGCCGCCCCCGTCGTTGGCATGCGCCAGCGGCACCGCACCGGACGCGACCAGGGCCGCCGAGCCCGCCGACGACGCGCCGGCGGTGTGGTCGGTCGACCAGGGCGAGCGGACGGGCCCGAGCCGAGGGTGCTCGGCCGACGCGCTGAAGCCGTACTCCGAGAGCTGGGACTTCCCGAGCGCGATGACGCCGGTGGCGCGGAGCATCCGGGCGAAGTCGCCGTTCCGCTTCGCCGGGACCGGGGCGAACGCATCGGCACCCTGCATGGTCGGCAGGCCCGCGAGGTCGGAGTTGTCCTTGACGAACGTCGGCACTCCCGCGAAGAAGCCGCCGACCGGGGTCAGCGCCTCCGCTCGCGCCCGATCGAAGCCCTCGGCCGCCACGGCGTTCAGCTCCGGGTCGACGCCCTCGGTGCGGGCGATGGCTGCGTCGACGACCTCCGCGATCGACACCCGTCGCCGGGCGATCTCCAGCGCGAGACCGACCGCGTCGTGGTCTCCGAGCGCGTCGTCGGTGAAGGCGTGGACGCGGGCCATGCAGCGGAGGCTATCCACCGCCCCACCCGTACTCGGCTGCGCATCGCGAACGACGGCCGCCGGTGTGGGCCGGCGGCCGTCGCGTGGTGCGCGAGAGCGCCCCACAGGGAGCACCGAGCCCCCGTCACCCGGTGCACTCGTCAGGAGGGCCGCTTCGTCGCCCAGATACATCAGGCGGCTACATCAGGCGGCGACGTCAGGCGGCTACATCAGGCGGGGCTGCAGTGACATCCCACGAGGTGATCGTCGACGACGCCCAGGGCTTGCATCAGCGCGTGCATCGTGGTCGGGCCGACGAACGCGAACCCCGCCTTCTTCAGAGCCGTGGACAGGGCCAGCGACTCAGCGGTCCTGGCCATGACCTCCTCGGTCGTGCGCGGCCGGCTCCAGTGTGTCGGGCGGTGCTCGTGGATCAGCGCCTCCAAGCCACCGTGATCGCGCAGGGCCACGGTGGCCCGGGCGTTGGTGACCGCGGCGTTCACCTTCATCCGGTTGCGCACGATGGCGGCGTCGGCCATCAGGCGTTCGACGTCGGTGTCGTCGTACGCCGCCACCCGGTCGGCGTCGAAGTCATGGAAGGCCGTGCGGAACGCGGGGCGCTTCATCAGGATCGTCCGCCAGGAGAGCCCGGACTGGAACGCCTCGAGGGTGAGGCGCTCCAGATGAGCTGACTCGCCGTGGACCGGACGCCCCCACTCGTCGTCGTGGTAGGCCCGCATCACCGGGTCGGCGTCGCCCCACGGGCACCGCGCGACGCCGTCGTCGCCCACCACCGGCCCCATGTCGCCCAGTCTCCCAGCTGCGGGGTCAGGAGCGGGGCTTGAGCCTGGCGTTGGGCAGCCTCGGGGCCGGGATGGGCGGCAGGTGGTCGCCGGTGACGATACCGAACCGCCCGTCGTAGACCTCCGAGCTGTCCTGGATGGTGCCGTTGCGGTCGGTGATCTGCGCCATCCAGTCCGCGCGGGCCTGGACGACCTCGTCGTGGTCGCGGCCGACGAAGTTCCACCACATCACGATCTCCTCGCCGAACGGCGGCCCGCCGATCACCAGGACGTGGGAGAGGTCGGCGGCCTCGAGCTCGAGCCCCTCGCCGGGCGCGACGTAGGCGAGCTGATGCTGCTTGACCTCCTCACCGTTGACCCGGACCAGACCGAAGTCGACCAGCACGCCGTACTCGAACGATGCCTGGGTGTCGGGGGCCAGGCGGGTTCCGCCGTCGAGGATCATCTCGGCGCCGAGCAGCGGGCTGTACGCCGCGACCGGCGACTCGCTGCCGAGCATCGAGCCGAGGAACACCTGGGCGTCCCAACCGCTGCCGTGGACGACCGGTGGGGCGTAGTGGGCGAACGCCGGCTCGATGTCGCGGTACGCCGACGGCAGCGCCACCCACAGCTGTACGCCGTGCAGCTCGGTGGTCTCGTCGGTGGACACCTCGGAGTGGGAGATGCCGCGACCGGAGGTCATCAGGTTCAGCTCGCCGGGCTTCACCAGCGCGTGGGTTCCCGCGCTGTCACGGTGCTCGACGACGCCGCCGAACAGCCAGCTCACCGTCTGCAGGCCGATGTGAGGATGTGGGGCGACCATCATCCCGCCGGTCTCGTCGACGCGGTCCGGTCCGTAGTGGTCGAGGAAGCACCACGCACCGATCAGGGAGCGCTGCCGCTGCGGGAGCGTGCGACGGACGTTCATCGCACGCAGTCCGCCGAGCGGCACCTCGCGGGGTTCGAGGATCTCCGTCATGGCTGTCTCATCTCCGTCATCGCGCTCACGAGTTGGAGTAGACCGCCGGTCCGCCGTCCTCACCCGTCGCGACGTCCCCAGTGTGACGGCCGGACCAGCTCCAGGCATACGCCGGGTCCTCGCAGGCGACTCCCGCCTCGCCCAGGTCGAGGGGCGCGAAGGTGTCGATCATGACCGCGGTCTCCTCGAACCTCTCCGCACCGAGCGAGGCCTCGATGGCACTCGGCTGCGGCCCGTGGGCAAAGCCGCCGGGGTGCACCGAGATCGAGCCGAGCCCGATGCCCGAGCCCTTGCGCGCCTCGTAGTCGCCGCCGACGTAGAACATGACCTCGTCGCTGTCGACGTTGGAGTGGTAGTACGGCACCGGGATCGACAGCGGGTGGTAGTCGACCTTGCGGGGCAGGAAGTTGCAGATCACGAAGTTGTGGCCCTCGAAGACCTGGTGCACCGGCGGCGGCTGGTGGATCTTGCCGGTGATCGGCATGTAGTCCTCGAGGTTGAACGTATAGGGGTACAGGCAGCCGTCCCAGCCGACCACGTCGAACGGGTGGGTGTCATAGGTCATCCTGGTGCCGACGACCTGGCTGCCCACGCGATGCTTGACCAGCACCTCGACGTCGCGCGGATCCTCGGTCGAGCCGGTGGAGACCTCGAACGTCTCGCCCGGACCGTGCAGGTCGCGCTCGCAGTACGGCGCGTGCTCGAGCAGCTGACCGAAGCGCGACAGGTAGCGCTTGGGCGGGGCGATGTGGGAGTTCGCCTCGATCGCGTAGAGCCGGCTGGGCCCTGTGTCGTCCTGGGCGGGCACCCACCGGTGGGTCGTCGCGCGCGGGATCACGACATAGTCCTGGGCACGGTAGGACACGACACCGAAGACGCTCTCGACCACACCCGACCCCGACTCGACGTAGACGCACTCGTCGCCGATCGCGTTGCGGTAGTACGGCGACGGGTCGGCGCCGGTGACGACGTAGCTGATCCGGACGTCGTTGTTGCCGAGCACCAACCGGCGTCCTTCGACCGGGCAGGCACCGCTGTCACCGGTCGGGCCGTCTCCCGAGGGGGCCCCAGGCTCCGGGAAGAGCGCGTGCAGCCTCAGGTGGCGCGGCTTGAGCGGGTGGTTCGGCGTACGGCTCTGGTCGGGGAGCTCCCAGACCTGAGAGTCGACGATGCTCGACGGGACGCCCCGGTGGTAGAGCAGCGAGGAGTCCGACGAGAAGCCCTCCTCCCCCATCAGCTCCTCGAAGTAGAGCCTGCCCTCCGGGTCGCGGTGCTGCGTGTGGCGCTTGGGCGGGACAGATCCCAGACTCCGGTAGTAGGGCATGGCGCCAGACTAGTAGCGACGGGACACGCTGAACCCCCCGTCCCGGCGGCCCGCGGCCCCCTCCGATGATCAAAACGGTTCGCTGGCGCAGCCTCCGCGACCGTAGGCTCGCGGGTGCCATGCGCGACTTTCCCCCGGTGATCGACACCTTCTACAGCGCGGCCGGGCGGACGCCTGGTCCCGCGCCGGACACGCGCACCCCGGCGGCGTTCCTGCGATGGTTCCTGAGGTTCCAGTGGCCGGTGATCGCACTGTCGACGGTGGTCGGCGTGCTCTGGCAGCTCCCGCTGACGGTCGGCCCGCTGCTGTTCGGCAAGGCCATCGACCACGGTATCGTCGCGCACTCGGCGAGCGGCACGCTGTTCTGGGCGGGGCTGCTGTTCATCGTGACGGTGGTGGGTGCGACGTTCGGCATCGTCCTGCACACCCTGGTGGTGCGCACCTGGCTGATCGGTCTCTACGGGACGATGAAGCTGGTCACCCGCAAGGTCGTTCAGATGGGCCACGTGCTGCCGCGGCGTACGCCGACGGGCGAGGTGCTCAGCGTCGCCTCGAGCGACTCCGACGAGTTCGGGGCGCTGACCGAGATCACCTCGCGAGCGGCCTCCCAGCTGGTGGCCTACCTGATCGTCGCCTTCATCGTGCTCACGACCTCACCCGAGCTCGGCGTCCTGATGCTGCTCGCCGCGCCGGTGCTGGTCGGCGCCGCGATGCCCCTGCTCAAGCCGCTGCACCGCCGCCAGCAGGTCGAGCGCGGGCGCAACTCCGAGCTCACCTCGATGGCCACCGACATCGTGGCCGGCCTGCGGATCCTGCGCGGCATCGGCGGGGAGCGCACGTTCGGCCGCAACTACGACCAGCAGTCGCAGCTGGCCAGAAGGGCCGGGGTGTCGGCGGGCATCTGGCAGGCGGCGATCGAGGCCGTCGGGGTGCTCTTCTCCGGCGTCTTCATCGTGCTGCTGGTCTGGCTGGGCACCCGCCAGGTGATCGACGGCGACCTCACCATCGGGCAGCTGATCAGCTTCCTCGGCTACGCACTGTTCATGATCTACCCGATCCAGACCTTCTTCGAGCTCGCCCAGAAGGTCACCCGGGCGATGGTGTCGGCGCGCAAGGCGATCGCGATCTTCGAGCACCAGCCGCCGTGGCCGGACCTCGAGACCAGCACGCCGCTGCCCGACGAGGCCGACCTGTACGACGCCCTGAGCGGCTTCACCGCCCACGAGGGCGAGCTGACGATCGTGGTCTCGGCCGTGCCCGAGGACACCGCGGCGCTGGCCGACCGGCTGGGTCGCTACCTGCCCGCCGACACCGAGCCGGTCAGCTACGAGCTCGGCGAGGGGCTCAAGGGCAGGGCGGCACGCCGGGCCCGGGCCGAGCGGCTCGCGGAGCGGGCCCGCCTGGCCGCGCTCGACGAGGAGCTGGCCAACCGCGAGTGGGGCGTCCGCCTGGGCGACGTCGACCTCGGCGCGGCATCGCTGGACGACGTACGCCGGCACATCCTGGTCAGCGACACCGGCAGCCAGCTCTTCGCCGGGACGCTCCAGGACGCGATCGACCCGCACGGGAGGCTGACCCTCGAGCAGGCCGAGCACGCCCTGCGGGTGGCGAACGCCGAGGACGTCTACGAGGCGCTGCCGGGCGGGTGGCAGGGCGTGCTCGACGAGCGCGGACGCGGGCTCTCGGGGGGGCAGCGGCAACGGGTCGTGCTGGCCCGCGCGCTGGCGGTCGACGCGCCGGTCCTGGTGCTGGTGGAGCCGACCTCGGCGGTCGACGCCCACACCGAGGCCCGGATCGCCGAGCGGGTCGCCGACGTGCGACGCGGGCGCACGACCGTGGTCACGACGGTGTCACCGCTGTGGCTGCACCATGCCGACCGCGTCGTGCTGCTCGAGAACGGCACGGTCACCGTCGAGGGGACGCACGACGACCTGCTGCGCACGAGTGCGGCGTACCGCGGCGTCGTCGCGCGGTCGATGGACGCACCGGTCGAGGAGGTGTCGAGCCATGAGCACTCTCGCCTCTGACCCGCTGGCCACCTCGGCCGAGACCTGGCGCGACCACAGCTCGCGGGAGCCGGTCGTGCCCGCAGAGCTCGTCCCGCCGCGTGGGGTGAGCCGGCGCGAGCGCGTGACGGCGCTGCGTCGCCGGCACCTGCTGCGGGAGCGGCGCGCCCTCGACACGTACGCCGCGTCCCGCAGCCCGGAGCGCGGCTGGCCGGTGGCCGACAACCGCGTCGTGCTGACGTTCTTCCGCGGTCTCCTGGCCGAGCGCAGGAGTGAGGTCTTCTGGCTCGTCGCGCTCAACGCACTCGCCGCGGGCGCCGCGCTCGTCGTACCGCGGCTGCTGGGCAACCTGGTCAACCGCACCGTCCACGGGGGCGCGCGGGCCGACCAGATCTCCGCCCTCAACGAGCTCGCCCTGCTGATCGTCGGTGTCGTCTGTGCCCAGGCGCTGCTGACGTTCCTGGCCCAGCGGATCTCGACGATCTTCGGCCAGGACCTGCTCTCCTCCGCCCGCGAGTACATCGTCCGGACCGTCCTCCGGCTCCCCCTGGGCCGGGTCGAGGGCGCCTCGACCGGCGACCTGGTCACCCGGGTGACGCGCGACGTCGGCACGATGAGCCGGTCGGTGCAGTTCGGGCTGCCGCAGGCGATCATCTCCGGGCTGACCGTCGGCCTGTCCGTGGTCGCGATGCTGCTCAACAGCGTGGTGCTGGCCGTCCCGTGCCTGCTGTTGATCGGGGCCTCCGGCTTCCAGGTGCGCCGTTACCTCCAGCGCGCCCCGAAGGGCTACATCACCGAGGGGTCGACGTACTCCCGGATCAACACGACGCTCACCGAGACCGTCGAAGGCGCGCGGACGGTCGAGGCGCTTGCGCTGAGCGACCTGCGCGTGGGCGCCGGCGACGACGACATCGAGGTGTCGGCGCAGGCCGAGCGCTACACCATGACGCTGCGCAACCTGCTGTTCTGCGTCATCGACATCTGCTTCAACAGCCCCCGCGTGGTGACGCTGCTGGTGGGTGCCTGGGGCTACTCGAAGGGCTGGGTCTCGCTCGGGCAGATCACCGCGGCCCTGCTGTACGTCGAGTCGCTGAGCGGCCCGCTCGACCGGCTGGTCGGCGAGATGGACCGGCTCCAGGTCGGCGTCGCATCGACCAGCCGGCTGCTCGGCATCGCGCAGGTGCCGGAGGACCGGGTGGCCGGGACCGAGCGCCCCGACGGACCGCACCTGGTGGGCGAGGACCTGCACTTCGCCTACCGCGAGGGGCACGACGTACTCCACGGGGTGTCGCTCGACCTCGAGGTCGGCGAGCGGCTGGCGATCGTCGGCCCGTCCGGCTCGGGCAAGTCGACGCTCGGGCGACTGCTGTCGGGGATCAACGGACCCCGGACGGGATCGGTGAAGGTCGGTGGCGTCGACCTGGTGGCGCTGCCCCTGGAGCAGCTGCGGACCGAGGTAGCGCTGGTGACCCAGGAGCACCACGTGTTCGTCGGGACCGTGCGCGACAACATCGTGCTCGCGCGCGAGGACTCCCCCGACGAGGCGGTGTGGGACGCCTTGTCGGCGGTCGGGTCACGTGACTGGGTCGAGCGACTGCCCCACGCGCTGGACACCATGATCGGCTCGGGCCAGCAGTCGCTGACGCCGGCCCAGGCACAGCAGGTGGCCCTGGCGCGGCTGATCATCGCCGACCCCCACACGCTGGTGCTCGACGAGGCGACCTCGCTGATCGACCCGCGCACCGCCCGCACCCTCGAGGGGTCGATGAACGCGCTCCTCGACGGCCGTACCGTGGTCGCGATCGCCCATCGTCTCCACACCGCCCACGACGCCGACCGGATCGCGGTGGTCATCGACGGCGAGGTCCTCGAGCTCGGCTCCCACCACGACCTGGTCGCCCAGGACGGTGAGTACGCCGCCCTCTGGCGCGCCTGGACCAGCTGAGACCGGCGAGCCGGCGCGAACCGGCAAGGGACGAACGCCGAGTCGGCCTAGGACGACTCGGCGTTCGTCGGCGCCTTCCACCCGGGCGTCCGTTGCATCTGCACCCGGGTGTTCGCGGTCAGCGCCCCTGGTAGGCCTTCGCGATGGTGGAGGTGAAGTCGTAGACGCCCGTCTCATCGGGCGCCAGCGGGCCGGCGGTGTAGCTCGGGGCCACGATCCCGCGCTGGACCGACTCGCACGCGGACCAGTCCTGGCGGTTGGTCAGGTCCCAGAAGTCCACGGCGTACGCCGGGCTGAACCCCTCCTGCTCGACGACCGACTGCGGGAAGGCCCACGAGCACGTGATCCGCGTCCGGCCGGGCGACAGCGGCACCAGCAGGTGCGTCATCACGTAGTCGGGGTGCAGCGAGATCAGCAGGTTGGGCAGCACCGCGGCGTACATGACGTGCGACTGCTCGTGCTCGTCGAGGCGGGCCATCTTCAGGCCGCCGCTGCGACCGTCGAGCGACATGGTCTCCATGCCGTCGCGCAGGTCCATCCAGCCGCCGACCCAGTTGCCGGTGCGTTCGCGGACGTTGTCGCCGCTGTTGGGCGGCGAGATCCGGCACAGCTCCGGGTGGATCATCGAGCAGTGGTAGCACTCCTGGTAGTTCTCGATGATGACCTTCCAGTTGGCCTCCACGTCGTAGGTGTGGCTCTCGGCGGTCACCAGCGACTCCGCGTCGTAGCGCGCCACCACCGACTCAAGCTCGCCGATGTGCTCGTCGAAGTCCTGCGCGGTACCGGTGCGGTCGAGGAAGATCCAGCCGTGCCACTCCTGCACCCGCACCGGGGTGAGGCCGAGGGTCGAGCGGTCGTAGTGCTCGTCGATGTCCTTGAAGTTCGGGGCCCCGATCAGGCTGCCGTCGTGGCGGTAGGACCAGGCGTGGTACGGGCACACGATCGCGCGCGGAGCGCTGGACGCCCCGCCGCACGGCAGCAGCTCGTGTCCGCGGTGCCGGCAGACGTTCTCGAACGCGCGGAGCACGCCCTCCTTGTCCCGCACCAGCAGTACGCCGTAGCCGCCGACCGACTCGGCCCGCAACCCGGTGACGGGTACGTCGGAGGAGCGGCCCACGCACATCCAGTCGTCGAAGAGATATCGACGCTCCCACTCCAGGACTTCCTCGGACACGTAGGCATCGCGGGGCAGCAGCCGGCTCTCGCCGAACGGTGCCAGGGCCAGTTCGAGCTGCTCGGCATCGAGCGGTGCGGGTGGGATCGTCGTCATTTCGCCTCCTCCGGCGGTCGTCGTGGCCGGGCGCAGGGAGGCGTCCGGTCACTGAACGTTGATTCAGGCAAGTCTAGGGCACCTCTCCGGGGGCGTGCTCCACGGCGCGTAGACACACCAGACCAGCGATTAACTGAATAGTCAGTCATCTGGTTCCGTACGCCGTCCCGTCTGTCTACACTTCGGCGCATGGCTCGAGACGAACCGACAAGTCACCACACCGGCGGGTCCATCTCGATCGTCGGGCTCCGCAAGGAGTTCGAGGGGGTCACCGCCGTGGACGGGATCGATCTCGACATCAAGCCGGGCGAGTTCTTCACGCTCCTCGGACCGTCGGGCTGCGGCAAGACCACCACATTGCGCATGCTGGCCGGCTTCGAACAGCCGACCGACGGGAAGATCCTCCTCGACGGCGTCGACGTGGCACAGACCCCCGCCCACAAGCGGCCGGTCAACACGGTCTTCCAGAGCTACGCGCTGTTCCCACACCTCGACGTCGAGCGCAACGTGGCCTACGGACTGAGGTGGCGCAAGGATCTGGACAAGTCCACCCGCGCCTCCCGCGTCGCCAAGGCGCTCGACCTCGTCCAGCTCGGCGGGTACGGCAAGCGCCGTCCGCATCAGCTGTCGGGCGGGCAGCAGCAACGCGTCGCACTGGCCAGGGCGCTGGTCCTCGAGCCGGCCGTGCTGCTCCTCGACGAGCCGCTCGGTGCGCTCGACGCCAAGCTCCGGCACTCACTCCGGGCCGAGCTGACCGGCCTCCAGCGCGAGATCGGCATCACGTTCGTCTTCGTGACCCATGACCAGGAGGAAGCACTCGAGATGTCGAACCGGCTGGTCGTGATGGACGGCGGCCGGATCATGCAGCTCGGCACGCCGGAGGAGGTGTACCGAGAGCCGCACACCGAGTTCGTCGCGGACTTCCTGGGCGTCGCCAACCTCCTGGACGTCGAGTGCGAGCCCGGCGGTGGTCTCACCCGCAGCGTTCGCTTCGGTGAGTTCGTCCTCGAGGCACAAGCGCCCTCCGGCCACGAGGCAGGACCGGGGCGCGCGGTCATCAGGCCGGAGTGCGTCGAGCTGGTCGAGGCCGGGCTCACCGGCGCCAACCGGCTGCCGGGCATGATCGATCGGACCGTCTTCCTCGGCTCGACGACGCAGGTGATGGTCCGCCTGCCCCAGGGCGGGCTCGTCCAGTCCCTCATCACCAACGCCGCCGGCAGTTGCTCCTTCACGATCGGCCAGCCGGTCACCGTGTGCCTGCCATCGGATGCGCTGCGCGTTCTGGCCGCATCGCCCGAACATCACGTCGCGTACGCCGAGACCGCCTGACCGACCGCTGTCAGCCCCAGTCGGCGAGCGTCTCGAGCGCCGACTCGTCGCCCCCACGTCGCCGCACGCGAAGCCCGAGATACGCCAGCACCAGAGCGAGGAACGTGCCCGCGAGGAGGATGCTCGCCAGCGCGTTGAGCGCGGGGGTCGGGGAAGCGCGCACCGCGTTGTAGAGGAGGATGGGGACCGTCGCGTTCTCGGCACTGCCGAAGAGGAACTGGCTGACAACGAAGTCGTCGAGCGAGGTCGCGAACACGATCATCGCCGATGCGAAGACGGCGGGCATCAGCAGCGGCAACAGGATCGTGCGGATGGCCTGCAGCGAGTTCGCCCCCAGATCTCTGGCGGCTTCCTCGTACTCGCCGCCGATACTCAGGAGTCGCGAGCGCACGATGACCAGGACGTAGGAGACGGTGAACGTCACGTGCCCCAGCAGCATCGCCGGACGGCCGAGTGGGACGAACTGGTAGAGGTTGACCACGACGAGGTAGAGCGCCGAGCCGACGACGATCTCGGGTGTCACCAGTGGGACCAGAGCGATGCCGTTCGCGACCGTGCTGGCACGCGATCGCCACCGGGTCAGTCCCATCGCGAGCGCGACGCCGAGTGGCGTCGCCACGATCACCGTTGCGATCCCGAGGATCAGGCTGTTGCGCAGCGAGGCGAACATGCTCGGGTCCTCGAACACCGAGCCCTCACTGCAGCAGTACCACTGATGGGAGAAGCCCTGCCAGGTGCTGCGCGAGCGACCGTCGTTGAACGAGAACTGGACGGCGACCAGAACCGGCACCAGGGACCAGAGGATGTAGATCCAGGTGATGGTCGCGAGCATGTACGGCCGACGCCAGGGATTGCGCCACGGCAACACGCGCCTGCGGGTCGGGACGGCTGTCTTGCCGACGGACGCACGCTCGGTCACGGTCATCGGGTCGCCTCCCTGCTGGCCCGCTGGGTGAGGATCAGGTAGTAGAACATGAAGAACATGAGCACCAACGACAAGACCAGCACCAGGCTGGCGCCGATGTTCTTCTGTGGTCCCTCGAGAAGGAACAGCTCGATCTGGTTGCCCACCATGTTGGTGTTGGGCGACCCCGACACGATGGTGTTCGTGTAGTAGTCGCCCGCCATCGGCAGGGCCGTGATCACCAGCGCCGTGATCAGCCCCATCCGCGACAGCGGAAGGGTCACCTGAAGGAAGGTGCGCACCGAGCCGACACCGAGGTCCCGCGACGCCTCGAGCAGTCGCCCGTCGATACGGTCCAGGGACGCGAACAGCGGGATGATGAAGAACGGCACATATCCGTACGCCAGCGCCCACACCACGGTGAACGAGCTCCCGGACAGCCATGAATGGGCCGGTATGCCGAACAGGCCCAGGGCCTTGTTGACGTAGCCGTCGTCCTGCAGCAGGTTCACCCAGGCCAGCATCCGGGTGATGTAGTTGATCCACCAGGGTGCGAGGATCAGGGCGAGGACGAGCCCACGTTGCTTCCCGGCCATCCGCGCCGCGTAGTAGGCGACCGGGTAGCCGATCGCCACGCAGATGACCAGGGCCCAGAACAAGTAGATCGCGGTGCGGACCCACACCTCGTGGTACACGCCCGACGGCGTGAACGAGTCCGTGACCGCCGTGGTGAAGGTCGTGAACTCCCAGTTGAGCGGGTTCCACGCGGGGATCGGCTCGTTGAAGATGTTGATCCGCCCGCTGAAGGCGACCGCCATCACCGCATAGAAGGGCACTACGAACAGGGCGATCAGCCAGAACGTGCCCGGCAGTGCCAGCGCCGGCCACAGGCGCCGCGTGGTGCGGTCCTGACCGGACGCCTCGTCAGGCACCGGCCTTGAACCTTGCCCAGTTGGACTGCCAGAGCGCCTCGGTGCTCGGGCTGACCTCGTAGAAGGTGTGCCCCTGTTCGAAGTCACCCCGCACCACGACGGCGTTCGCGAGGTTCTTGGGGATGTAGCCCTGATCGGTCAGATACTTCGCGGACAGCTTCGTCAGCGGTGGCTGGTACCCGTTCCAACCGAAGTTCTGCAGACCGATCTTGTTGTCGAGGAGGTCGTTGATCAGCAGATGCGCGAGGACCGGCTTCTTCGCGGACTTCGGAATGGCGATGTTGTCGCTGCCGACCACGTAGTCCGATGCGGCCGGGCGCCAGTAGCCCAGCACGTCGGGGGTCACTCCCTTCGGCAGGTAGTACTGGCCGGCGATCACGTCGCCCGACCAGCACTGGTGCACCGTCGCCGTCCCTTCGGGGACCTCGGAGTAGCCGTTGATGTCGGTCTTGACGTTGACCAGGCCGATCAGCTCGATCAGGCTGTCGGTCGCCTTCTTGACGTCGTCGGCGTTCGAGGTGTTGATGTCGCTGGTGATCTTGTTGCGCAGCAGCGACATCCCGATGGCTTCCTGCCGATCGTCCAGCAGGTAGATCTTGCCGGCGTACTGCTTGTCCCAGAGGAGGTCGTACCCGACCTCGGGAACGCTCGAGACGCGATCGGTGCGATACATCACCCCGGTGCCGTAGATGGTGTACGGCACGGTGTAGCGCGCACCCTGGTCGTACCAGGGGTTCTGGTACTCGGGCCAGATGTTGGCCAGGTTGGGTACGTACGTGTGGTTGAGCGGCTGGATCAGGTCGGCGTAGACCATCTTGCTGAGCACGCTCGGGCCGGGGAAGACGAGGTCGAAGGACTCGCCCGGTTGACGGATCTTCGCGAGCATCTCGTCGTAGTTGTTGTACGGCGTCACCACGACCGAGACGTTGTGCTTCTTGCCGAAGTTCTTCATCACAGCCGGCGCCATGTACTGGGCGTAGTTGAGGATGTTGAAGGTGCCACCCTCCTCCGGATCCAGACCGTCGCCGATCGGAGGATTGGTGTCCTTGATGGCCAGCCTCACCGGCTGGTCGGGTCGCGCGAGCGGGTAGGGGGAGCCGCCGTTGTCCGCCGCCACGGAGGATCCGTTCCCACACGCCGCGAGCAAGGGCGCGGTCCCCAACCCCACGGTGAGCCAGACTCCTCCTCGCAGGAGGTCACGTCGTGCCAACTGCGGCCGTGGCCGCCGCCGCCGCAGTTCCGGGTCGTTCGGGTCGAAGCTCATGTCAACCTCCCACGGTCGACCGTGCCGCCGACCCTCTGCACCCACCGTACGGATCTTGCGCCATCGAGCCACCCCTCCACTCGCCGGCCGTGTCTTGACGCCGCACTGAAACCGTCGCATAGACTGAACGATCAGTCAATCGTTTGAGCCACGGGCAGGAGCCCCCGCATGACCGCGACCGAGATCGCACCCGAACTGTCCATCCGCCTCGACTCACTCGTCGAGGACGAGACCGAAACCTTCCTCCGGCGACAGCAGCGCAGCCAGGAGATGTCGCAGCGTGCGACCGCGCTCGCGGGCGGCGCCACCTCCAGCTGGCAGCTCGCGGAACCGCACGCGGTCTGGCTCAGCCACGGCAACGGCTCGAAGCTGTACGACGTCGACGGCAACGAGTACTCCGACTTCCACGGCGGGTACGGCGTCTCGCTCGCCGGGCACAACCACCCGGCCATTGTCGCGGCTGTCCGCGACCGGGTCGCCAAGGGCACCCACTTCGCGCAGCCGACCGAGGACTCCATCGTCGTCGCGAACAACCTCGCCGAGCGGTATCACCAGCCCCTGTGGCGCTTCGGCAACTCCGGCACCGAGTCGACGATGGACGCGGTCCACCTCATGCGCGCGTTCACCGGCCGCGAGCGGATCCTGAAGCTCGAGGGTGGCTACCACGGCCACCACGACTCGGTGATGGTCTCGGTGCAGCCCGAGAGCGTCGACGACCTGGGCCCGGCCGACGCACCGGTCGGCATCCCGGAGAACACCGGTCTGCTCAAGGCGACCGTCGACGGCACCGTGATCGTGCCCGCCAACAACCTGCCGGCCGTCGAGGCGGCGCTGGCTCGCTTCCCCGGAGAGATCGCCGGCATGATCCTGGAGCCGATCATGATGAACGCCGGGATCATCTATCCCGACGACGGCTACCTCCAGGCGCTCGGGGACCTCCTCCACGCGCACGGCGCCCTGCTCACGTTCGACGAGGTGAAGACCGGCTTCACCGTCGGCCCGGGCGGTGCGTCCGGCCGGCTCGGCGCGACGTCCGACCTGGTCTGCGTGGCCAAGGCGATGGGCGGCGGTCTGTCGGCCTCGGCCATCGGCGGAAACAAGGTGATGGAGATGGTCGTCAGCGGCGACTACCAGCAGGTCGGCACGTTCAACGGCAACCCGTTGGCGATGGCGGCCGCGCGGGCCATGCTCACCGAGGTGCTCACCGACGAGGCCTATGCCCACCTCGACCGGCTGCGCGACCGGATGCGTGAGGGCCTCCAGGCCGTCATCGACCGGCACGCGGCCCCCTGGCTGATCGTGACGGCCGGCGCCAAGGGCTGCGTCTCCTTCATGCCCGACCGCATCCGCAACTTCCGCGACTTCCGCTCCCTGGACGGCCGCTACGGCCACGCCCACTGGCTGGTGCAGCACAACCGCGGCGCCTTCCTGCCACCGTGGGGCAAGGTCGAGCAGTGGCTGATGTCGGTGCAGCACACGGAGGCCGACGTCGACGGGTTCATCGCGAACTTCTCCTACCTCACCGATCAGATCCTCGGCGAGCCCGCCTGATACCTCAGCCGGCCCGAGCCACCACGACCCAGGCCTTCGACTCCTGCTCGAACGGCGCTGACGGGAGCAGGGCTCGGCACCGATCCTCGATGGCCGACAGGTGTGCCTGGTCCAGGGTGGCGGCATACGAACCGGCGGTGCCGACACCGAGGAGGTAGGGCGCCCACCACTCCTCGAAGCTCGAGAAGCCGACCCGCACCGAAAGCGTCGTCGACGTGACGTCGGCGAGGCCTGCCTGGCGGGCCAGCTCGGCCAGATGACCTTCGCGACTGCCGGCCAGCGCATCCTCGTGCGGCGCCGTGGGGTCGACCTGTCGGGCGGCCTCCCAGAACGGAGACAAGGGTCCCGTCCCACCCGCGTGGTCCCACACCGAGGCTGCGACCGGTCCACCCGGTTCGGTGACCCGGCCCATCTCACCCAGCCCGGCAACGGGATCGGCCATGAAGTGGACCACCAGCTGAGCGAGCGCGACGCCGAACCTGTCGGTCTCGAAGGGGAGCTCCTCGGCCGCCGCGATGCGCACCTCGACGTCGGGCAGCCGGGCGCGAGTGGCGTCGACGAAGGACGCCGACGGATCGACCGCGCAGACCCGGTCTACTCCGCAGGCAGCCACGAGGCGAGCCGTCAGCACACCCGGGCCACACCCGACGTCGAGCGCGCGCTGCCCACGGCGTACGCCGACGAGCTCCACGAACTCGTCGGCCAGGGGCTCGGAGTAGCGGCCCATGAACCGCAGGTAGGCCTCGGCCGGCACCGCAAAGGTCATGGCCCGAGTGTGAACCCCTCAGCGACTCTCGAACCAGGGGGTGTGCAGGTCGTAGAACGTCGCGCCGGACATCATCCACTCCAGCTCCGCAGCCACCTCCGCGGGCGGCGCGGCGGCCTCTCCGGACCGCGCGCTCTGCTCGTCGGTGAAGTAGACCGTCTCGAAGAACGTGCCGTCGGAGGTGAGGGCGAGCGTGCCGCCGATGATCTCCGGACGCATCCGCTGCAGCTCGTCGGTGTCGGCCAACATCGCCTTCGCGCGATCCGGGTCGTCGACGTGGCCACGGATCACCTGCACGAACCCGGCGTCGTCGGAGCCACCGCCCATGAGCTGCGTGACGTCGTCACAGTCGTGGAACTGGACCGCGCCATCCATGAGGGCAGCCATCTTCTCGGCGAACGCACCGGTCTCCGGGCGCGCCGAGTTCGCCTGGGCGTCCTCACGCGAGGAGAACCGGATGACACCGAGGAAGTCGCCGTCGTCGGTGACCCCGAAGGTGCCCCCGAGCCAGCCCACCGCGCCCGACCCGTCTCCGTCCTTCCACGACTCTGCCAGGGGGCGGAGCTCCGCAGCGCGGGTCGTCCTGCCCTGGATGACTTGGATGAACACGTGTGACCTCCTGACCTGCGGGCCATCTCCGGAGTGAGGTGGTGGTCCCTCACGCTAGGAGCCCCGGATGCCGGCCGCCAGACACGACCAGGCCAGGTGCGGGGTCACACCCGTGGGCCCGGCAGTCGTCAGGACTTCTTGGAGGCTCGCGAACGCCGGCCGGCGGGCGCGAGGCCCAGCTCCTTGTCGGCCATCTCGAGCGCGATCCTGCGCGCCAGCGGGAAGTCGACGACGGGGTCGTCGAGGGAGACCTGGACGACCAGGCCGTCGAGGAGCGAGCCCCACATGATCGCGAACGTGACGACGTCGACGTCGGCGATCTCGCCCTTGTCGACCCCGTCCTGGACGATGCGGGAGATCAGGGCGCGCCACTGCGCGTCGAGCTCGGCGCGGTCCTTCTTGACCGCCGGGTGGCGGAACGCCTGGGCCCACAGGTCGAGCCACAGACCCCAGTCACCCGTCGAGGCGCCCTGCTTGTCGAACGCCAGCGTCCACTCCACCAGGATCTCGAGCCGGTCGCGCAGCTTGTCGGTGGACTGCAGCATCTCCTCGGTCGCGGCGTAGAAGGATCGCTCGGACCAGCGCAGGGCCTCGGTGAGCAGGCTGTCCTTCGTCCCGAAGTAGTAGATGACCAGCGCCGGGCTCGCGCCGACCCGCTTGGCGACGTCGGCGATGCGCGTGTCGTGGAACCCCCGCTCGGCGATCAGGGTGGATGCTGCAGCCAGCATCTGGTCACGGCGTACGTCGGCCACGGCGTCACCGTGCTCGCGTGCCGCCATCCCGCCTCCCGGTCCCTCACCCGCTGCTTGTGCCGCACGCTAGCACGCTCGTAGACTGAACAGTCAGTCAGGACCTACTCGACGATCGGTGGACGATGAGCAGCTCCGCGAGCCGGGTCCGGGCGATGCTGTCTGCTCGCTCGGTGGCGGTGGTGGGTGCCGGTGACCGGCCGGACTCCTTCGGGTGGCGGCTGACCACCGAGGCCCTCCGGAGTCCCGGGTACGAGCGGGTCCACCTGGTGAGCCCCACCCGTACCACGGCGTTCGGCCGGCCGTGCGTCCCCTCCTTGGCCGACGTGCCGGAGCCGGTCGACCTGGTGCTGCTCGGCATCCCCGACAAGGCGCTCGCCCCGGCCCTGGCTGTCGCGGCGGCGCGCGGTGACGCCGGCGCCGTCGTGTTCGGTCCCGCGCACGGCGTCAAGGACGAGGTGGTCGCGGCCGCCGGCGAGATGGCGGTGGTCGGCGGTGGCTGTATGGGCTTCATCGACACCACCACCGGCGTGCGCGCGATCGGCTACCTCGAGCGGGACCCGTTGCCGGCCGGCCCGATCGCCCTGATCACCCACTCCGGCTCGGTGTTCTCCGCTCTGCTGCGCACCCGACGCCCGCTCGGATTCACGCTCGCGGTGTCCTCCGGCCAGGAGCTCGTGACCACCACGCCCGACTACCTCGACTACGCGCTCTCGCTCCCGCAGACCCGGGTGGTCGGCCTGGTGCTGGAGACGATGCGCGACGCGCCGCGGCTGGAGTCCGCTCTCGCGGAGGCGGCCGCGCGTGACATCCCCGTCTGTGCGCTCACGGTCGGTACGTCCGTGCGGGGCCAGGCCCTCGTCGACGCGCACTCGGGGGCGATCGCCGGGTCGGACGCCGGGTGGGAGGCCCTGTTCGCGGCGTACGGCGTGCACCGGTGCAGCGACCCGGACGACCTCACCGACAGCCTGGAGACCTTCGCCATCGGACGCTGCCACGTGCCGGGCACCGGGCGGGGAGTCGCGACGGCGCACGACTCGGGGGCCGAGCGGGTCCTGGTCGCCGACGTCGCCGAGCGGCTCGGCGTGGGCTTCGCGACCCTCTCCGAGCCGACCGTCACCCGGCTTGCGGCCGCCCTCGACCCGGGACTGGTCCCCATGAACCCGCTCGACGTGTGGGGTCGTGGCTCCGACACCGTCGAGCTGTTCACCGAGTGCCTGTCCGCCCTCGCCGACGACCCGGAGACCGGCGTCGTGGCACTCGCGGTCGACCTGGTCGAGGAGTACGACGGCGACGAGAACTTCGCCGTCGTGCTCGAGACCCTGCTGACCCGGACCGACAAGCCGGTCGCCGTCGTGACGAACGTGACCTCCGCGGTCGACCAGACCGTCGCCGACCGGCTGCGCGCTCAGGGGGTCCCCGTCCTGGAGGGCACGGCCTCGGGGCTCCGGGCGCTCGGGCACCTGATGGCGGAGCCGCCTGGCCCGCGGCCCGACGTCACCGTCGACGTCGCACGTCGCGACCGGTGGGTCAGCCGGCTCACCGCGGGCGAGGCTCTCGACTCGAGCGACTGGGGTGCCCTGCTACGCGACTACGGGATCGCCGTCGTACCGGGCGAGACCGCCGACTCGGCAACAGCAGCCGTCGACGCCGCCGACCGGTTGGGCTACCCGGTCGTGCTGAAGAGCGACTCCGCGGAGGTGCATCACAAGACCGAGGCCGACGGGGTGCGGCTCGGACTGGGCGACCGCGCGGCCGTGGCGACGGCGTACGACGATCTCGCCGGCCGGCTCGGGCCGCGCGTCGTGGTGCAGCACCAGGCTGCCGGGGTCGAGGTCGCGCTCGGCATCGTGCGCGACCCGCTGCTCGGACCGCTGGTGATGGTGGCGGCAGGCGGTGTGCTCGTCGAGCTGGTCGCCGACCGGGTGGTCGCGCTGCCGCCGGTCGACCACGAGACCGCGCTGGGCCTGATCGGGCGGCTCACGGTCGCCACGCTGCTCGCCGGCCATCGTGGCTCGCAACCGGTCGACACGCCCGCACTGGCCGACTCGGTGGTCGCTCTCGGACAGCTCGCCGTCGAGCTCGGGGACCACCTCGTCGGCGTCGACCTGAACCCGGTCATGGTCGGCCCCTCCGCGGCGTACGTCGTCGACGCCCTGGTCCTCCGCCGCTGACCACGCGTCGAGACAGGCCCACCTGGCTGCCTGGAGGCCGGGCCCCGGCTCAGTGGACGGGGAAGGGGAGGGTGACGGGGTCGGCGGCGAGACGGCTCCGGCCGTGCTCGTCGAACCGGTCGAGCCCGAGATCGGTGACGTCGAGGACGTCGGTCGTCCCCGAGACGGTCAGGTCGGCGGCGGCCTTGGCGACGCCGGGGCCCCACATCATCCCGTGGCCGCCGGCGGTCGCCACGAGCACACCCTCGATCGGACCGTCCGCCCCGAGGGCGGGGCCGAGGATCGGCAGGTGGTCGGGTGTGAAGTCGATGGTCGCGGCCCACGACCTGCGCACCCCGACGCTCGCCGTCGTCGGCAGCAGCGTGGCGACCCGCTGCCGCATCCTCTCGAAGTACGCCGTGTCGAACCGCGTCGCCTCGCCCGAGCTCTCGTCGGGGTTGCTCATGCCCCAGAGCACGCCGCCCTCGCAGGGCCGCCAGTAGATGCCCGCCATCAGATCGAAGACCATCGGCAACCGGTCGGGGGCGAAGTCGGGGTGCGCCCCGGTGACCACCACCTGGTGAGGCGCCCCCCAGACCGGGATCCGCACTCCGGCCGCGGTCCCGACCGCGGCCAGCGACGGCCCGCCGGTCAGCACCACGCGCGGAGTGGCGACGTCGCCGGCCGACGTGTGGACGCCGAGGACGTGACCACCCTCGACGTCGAGGCCGGTGAACGTCGTCCGCTCGCACACCCGGACACCCGCCCCGAGGACGGCGGCGGTGTAGGCCAGGACGTTGCGTGGCGGGTCGATGTACCCGTCGCCGGGTGCGTACGACGCGCCGAGTGTCTGCCCCGGCGCCATCGCCGGGTTCAGCGCGTCGGTCTCGTCCGGCTCGACCCACCGGACGTCGAGCCCGAGTGCCTGCTGCATCGCGATGCGCTCGTGCGTCCGGGCGACGTCGGCCTCGCCGAAGCACGGCATGAAGTAGCCCTGGGCGACGAAGCCGGAGTCGATCCCGAGGAGCTCCTGCTGGCCGACGTAGAAGTCCCGGCTGAACATCCCGAGCCGCACGCCGGCCTCGGTCC
The DNA here is from genome assembly GCA_025924815.1 of Nocardioides sp. Classification (GTDB taxonomy): domain Bacteria; phylum Actinomycetota; class Actinomycetes; order Propionibacteriales; family Nocardioidaceae; genus Nocardioides. The sequence continues at coordinate 19,226 of JAICHQ010000014.1, read as the reverse complement.
CGCCCTGGGCACGCACCATGCCGGCCGCCCGCGAGCTGGCGCCCTGGCCGAGCGTGTCGCGCTCGACGAGCAGCACGTCGCCGAGTCCGGCACGTCGCAGGAACCAGGCCGTCCAGGCGCCGATCGTGCCGCCCCCGACGACCACCGCGTCGGCGGCTCTCGGCACGGTGGTCATGTTCGCCACGCTGGCATAGACTGAACGGTCAGTCAACAAGTCTCGCAACGCTCGACCATCGGGTCTCGACAGGACCGACCACCGAGAGGAACACCTGTGTACGCACTCACCCCGGAGGACCTCGAGCTGCAGGCCCGGGCGCGCGGCTTCGCCGACGAGCTGATCACCCACGAGCAGTACGCCGAGGAACACGCCGGCGAGCTGCGCGAGGACGTGACGCACCGGCTCGAGGCGCGGGCCGTGGAGCTGGGACTGACCGCGACGAACATCAGCACCGAGCTGGGCGGTCGCGGCTGCAGCACCCTCCAACAGGTGCTCGTCCAGGAGCAGGGCGGCCGCGTCACCAACGCCCTCGCCTGGTGCCTGACCACTCCACCCGGCTGGTGGGCGGCGGTCGCCAACGACCATCAGCGCGACACCTACCTGATCCCGACGATCGAGGGCCGCCGCGAGGGCTGCTACGCCATCACCGAGGAGTACGCCGGCTCCGACGTGTCCGACCTGAAGGCGACCGCGGCCCGCGACGGCGACGACTTCGTCCTCAACGGCGAGAAGTGGCACGTCACCTCCTTCAACAGGTCCGACCACACCTTCTTCCAGGGCGTGCTGACCACCGGGGACCACGTTGGCGAGCAGGCGATGTTCGTGGTCGACAACGACACCCCGGGGATCCGGGTGGTGCGCACCCCGGCGTACTCCCACACGTTCGCCCACCACCACCCGATCCTGGCGTTCGAGGACGTCCGGGTCCCGTCGACCAACCTGATCGGCGGCGAGGGCGACGGGATGTCCTTCGTCTACGAGTGGTTCCGGTATGAACGGCTGATGATCGGGGCGCGCTGCCTGGGGGCGGCCGAGCGGCTGGTCGACGAGATGCAGGCGTTCGCCGCGCAGCGCCGCGTCGGGGACGAGTACCTCGCCGACAAGCAGCTGGTGCAGGGCATGCTCGCCGACAGCCTGACCGAGCTCTTCGCGACGCGGGCGATGGTCTACGAGGTGGCCAGGTCGCTCGACGCCGGCGTCGACCTCAAGGTCGCCCACGCCCAGTGCTCGATGGTGAAGCTGCACGCCAGCGAGATGGCGAACCGCGTCGCCGACCGAGCCGTGCAGATCTTCGGCGGACGCGGCTACATGCGCGAGAACGTCGCCGAGCGCTTCTACCGCGAGCTGCGGGTGGAGCGCATCTGGGAGGGCGCGAGCGAGATCCAACGGTCCATCATCGCCACCCAGCTGGCCAAGCGCGGGCGGGCCGCGCTGGTGTGATCCCGGTCCATCCGGTCCTGTGGTTGGCTGGCGGGATGAGTGGAGTCCCGACAGCCTGGGCAGGTCTGGTCGACGACGCCGCGATCTTCCCTCCCGGTGACGTCCCGCTCCCGGAGGCGATCGCTGCGTACCAGCGGCGACGAGAGGAGTGGTACGCCGATCTCGTCGGGCCGCTGGTGGTCCGCGACACCGACCTGCCCGGCGTCCCGGGCGACGTGCCGGTCTCCGTCGTGCTGACCGGCGGAGCGGGAGCCGTCGCCGGCGTCGCCGCCCTCGCGGACAAGAAGGGGCTGACCCTCGTCGCGCTCGAGACGGCCGTCCGCGACCTCGACGACCTGCCCGGCGGCGTACGCCGGATCAGCGCGGCGGTCGACGCGGCCCGCACGGGCGGCGCCCTCACGGCCGCCGAGATCTACGTCGAGCTCCCCCAGACGGACCCGACCCACGACTGGCTCTCCGCGGCCGACGCCGTCGCGGAGGCCGAGCACCACCTGAAGCTCCGGGCCGGCGGCGTCGAGGCGCAACTCTTCCCGGCGGCAGCCACCGTCGCGGCGTGGATCGACGCGGCGCTCGACCGGGAGACGTCGTTCAAGTGCACAGCCGGGCTGCACCACGCGGTCCGGCATCTCGACCACGAGACCGGTTTCGAGCACCTCGGCTTCCTCAACGTGCTGCTCGCGACCCGGGTCGCGTTCGACGGCGGGTCGCGCGAGGAGGTCGCCCGCGTGCTCGACGACCACTACGCCAACGACCTGGTGGCCATGGCCCGGCAGAGCGACCTGGCCGGCGCCCGGCGCTGGTTCACCTCCTTCGGCTCGTGCAGCGTGAGCGAGCCGCTGGACGATCTGGTCGGGCTCGGGCTCATCGAGCCGGTGGCGTCGGCGAGCTCGACCGAGGAGGGCGAGGGCCGGTGACCGACGGGTTCGGGCTCGACCACCTGCCCTACGGCGTCTTCTCCACCGAGGGGTCGGCGCCCCGCGTCGGCGTGCGGCACGCCGACACCGTCGTCGACGTCTCGACGGTGCGTCCGCAGCTCGACCGGCCGGCCCTCGACGACTTCATGGCGCTCGGCCCGCGGGCCTGGACCGAGACCCGGGCCGAGATCGCCGCGCTGGTGGAGTCCGACGCGCTGCCGGCGTTCCCCCTCGACGAGGCGTCGCTGCGGTTGCCCTTCTCCGTCGGCGACTACGTCGACTTCTACGCATCCCTCCACCACGCCTCCAACGTCGGTCGCATCTTCCGGCCCGACCAGGAGCCGTTGCTGTCGAACTGGAGGCACCTGCCGGTCGGCTACCACGGTCGCGGTGGCACGGTCGTGGTCAGCGGTACTCCGGTCGTCCGGCCGTGCGGCCAGCGGGCTCCGACCAGCTCGACGGCCGAGGGCGGCGCGCCGGTCCCGGCGTACGGGCCCAGCCGGAGACTCGACATCGAGGCCGAGCTCGGGTTCGTGGTCGGCGTCGGGTCCGAGCTCGGCAGCCGCATCGGCGTCGACGAGCTCGACCGCCACGTCTTCGGCGTCGTCGGCCTCAACGACTGGAGCGCCCGGGACATCCAGGCCTGGGAGTACGTACCGCTGGGCCCGTTCCTCGGCAAGTCGTTCGCGACGTCGGTCAGCGCCTGGGTCACACCGCTGAGCGCGCTGGCCGCGGCGCGCACCGAGCTGCCGCCGCAGGACCCGGCACCGCTGCCCTACCTGTCCCCGGCCGACGAGCGAGGGGCTCTCGACATCGACGTGGAGGTCGTCCTCGACGACGAGGTCGTCAGCCGGCCGCCGTACCGCACGATGTACTGGTCACCGGCCCAGATGCTCGCCCATCTGACCGTAAACGGCGCCAGTACCCGCACCGGCGACCTGTTCGCCTCGGGCACGATCAGCGGCTCCGAGCCCGACACCCGTGGCTCGTTCCTCGAGCTGAGCTGGGGCGGCAAGGAGCCGTTCGCCGGCGGGCGTACCTTCCTCGAGGACGGCGACGAGGTGACCTTGCGCTACTCCGCGCCGGGCACGGGCGGTGGCCGGATCACCCTCGGCGAGGTCACCGGACGGATCGAACCCGCCCGCCCCTGAGACGGTTGCCACGCAGGGTTTTGTCCGCATCCGCCGCCTCCGTAGGCTCGGCGGGTGATCCAGTACGGCCAGCTCCCTCCTCCGACGCACGTGATCGCCCACATCAGTGACACCCATCTGCTCGCCGGCGACGCACGGCAGTACGACGCCATCGACACCGTGGCCCGGTTCGAGAGGGCGCTGGACCGGCTGTCCCGGATCGACCCGCCACCCCAGGCGCTGGTCTTCACCGGTGACCTGGCCGACATCGGCGACCCCGCGGCGTACCGCCTGCTGCGCGAGCGGGTCGAGCCGATGGCCGAGCGGATCGGCGCGCAGATCGTGTGGTGCATGGGCAACCACGACGACCGCGCGGCGTACTCCCGGGAGCTGTTCGGGCAGGAGTCCGAGGCCCCCGCGGACCGGGTGTACGACGTGGCCGGGCTGCGGATCGTCAGCCTCGACACGACCGTCCCGGACTGGCACCACGGGGAGGTGAGCGACGAGCAGCTCACCTGGCTGGCCGACGTCCTGGCCACGCCCGCGGAGCACGGCACGATCCTCGCGCTGCACCACCCACCGATCCCGTCGCCGATGGTGCCGGCCGCCGAGCTGATCGAGCTGTTGGACACCGACCGGCTGGCCGCCGTGGTCCACGGCACCGACGTGCGCGCCATCCTCGGTGGGCACTACCACTTCAGCTCGCACTCGACCTTCGCCGGCATCCCGGTCTCGGTGGCGTCCGCTACCTGCTACCTGGCCGACCCGGCACCACTCGACCGCTTCATCTCCGCCGTCGACGGGAACACGTCGGTCAACGCAGTGCACGTCTACGCCGACCGCGTGGTCCACACCGTCGTCCCGGTGCCGGAGGCCCCCGAGGTCAGCGGCTTCGGGACCGACGTCGTGCCGCTCTTCGAGGCGATGAGCCCGGAGGAGCGCTTCGACATGGTCAGCCGCAAGGACTCCGACTTCAACCGGGGAGCGCCAGCCGACACCGAGGCCGCGACGTCACCGCCCACCAGCTGAGCCCACCGACAACAGAGAGCCGGACCCGATGCACGGACGAGTGGCGAGCACGCACCACCTGACGCCCGCCCTGGTGCGGGTCGTCCTCGAGGGCGGCGACCTCGCGGGTCTCGAGATGCCCGACGCGACCGACGCCTACGTCAACGTCGCGTTCCGTACGGGCCGCGCGACGTACGACGAGGTCTTCGACCCGCAGGCGGTCCGCGACAGCCACCCCGCCGACGAGCAGCCGGCCCGGCGGCGCTACACCGTCCGCGCCTGGGATCCCGAGCACGCCCGGCTCACCGTCGACTTCGTCGTGCACGGCGACAGTGGTGTCGCCGGCCCCTGGGCCGTCGGCGCTCGGCCCGGTGACGTCCTGGTGTTCACCGGACCGAGTGGCGGCTACCGGCCCGATCCCACTGCCGACTGGCACCTGATGGTCGGCGACGAGTCGGCGCTGCCGGCGATCGCGGCCTCGCTGGAGGTGCTTCCGGCCGGCGCCAGGGCCGTGGTGCGCCTCGTCTGCGACGGGCCCGACCACGAGGTCGACCTGCCCAGCGACGCGGACATCGACCTGGTCTGGCTGCACCGGCGCGGCGACGGGCGCGACGCGTCCCTGTTGGTCGCCGCCGTCGAGGCGCTCGACTTCGCGGCCGTCGATCCGGGCGGCGGCACGCCGTTCGGGTTCGTGCACGGCGAGGCGGACGAGATCCGCGGCGTACGCCGTCACCTGCTGACCGAGCGGGGCCTCAGCCGTGGGCAGCTGTCGTGCTCGCCGTACTGGCGCCGCACGATGACCGACGAGGCGTGGCGGAGGATCAAGCGCGACTACGTCGCGGCGATGGAGGAAGACGCCGTCGCGTCGTGAACCGCCCGGCGCCTACACGCCCTCGCGCTCGTGGAAGCCGAGATGGGCGACCGCCTCGCCGCGCTTCATCGCGTCGACGACGCCGGGGTGGAGGCGGTTCAAGTGGGCGACCGCCTTGCGGCGGTAGCGCAGGATCTGCAGCGCCCCGAACGCCCAGAACGCGAACTGCACCGACATCGCCACCCGGAAGTCGCCGAGGTCGTAGGTGTCGCTACCGCCTCCGCGGCTGTGCCAGTCGAGCAGGACACCGATCAGGCCCATCGTCAGCAGGCTCGCCGAGAAGCCACCGACGTTGACGAAGCCGTTCGCGCGGCCCGCCGCCTCGACGGGGACGAACGTGCGCGCGAGGTCGAAGCCGACCATCGAGGCCGGTCCGCCGGTGGAGGTCAGGCAGACCAGCACGACCAGCAGCCACAGCGGCGCCGGTGTCGACCGGGCCAGCACCACGGCCCAGGCCAACGCCATCGCCGCGACGATGCCGAGCACCATCCACGAGCGGTAGTAGGGGTAGCGGGCGACCAGGCTGCCGAGCATGAGCCCGCAGAGGATCGTCCATCCGGTCATCACCATCAGCAACGTGCTCGCGGCGCCCGACGAGAGGCCCTCGGCTCGGACCAGGAACGGGTATCCCCACAGCAGGGCGAAGACGGTGACGCTGAACTGCGACGTGAAGTGCGACCACATGCCCAGGCGGGTGCCTGGGTTGCCCCACACCAGCCGCAGCGAGCGGGCCAGGGCGCGCATCTTGACGTGCACGACCTGCTCGCGCAGGTACGGCGAGTCCTTGACCAGCAGCGCGACCCCCACCATCCCGACGACCCCGAGTGACGACGCCACCGCGAAGGACTTCGTCCAGCCGAGGTGGTCCAGCGCCAGCGTCAGCGGAGCGGCCGCGACGATCGACCCGAGCTGGCCGAGCTGGCCGGTCAGCTGGGTGACGGTCGGCGCCTGTCGGACCAGGAACCAGACCGTCACCAGGCGGATGACGCTGACGAACATCGCGGCGTCGCCCGCGCCGACCATGGCGCGGGCCAGGACAGCCCGCGGGAACGACGTGACGAAGGCGAACGCCAGCTGGCCGAGCGTCATCAGCCCGAGTCCGCTCAGCAGCAGGACGCGTGAGCCGTAGCGGTCGAGCAGCACGCCGATCGGCACCTGCAGGCCGGCGTACACGACCAGCTGGAGGACGGTGAAGAACGACAGCTGGGTGGCCGAGATGCCGAACCGATGCGTGGCGAGCAGACCCGCGACACCGAGCGAGCTGCGGTTGAAGACCGCCAGGATGTAGACCGACATCGCGACCAGCCAGATCACCCACGCCCGGCGCCTGCCGATGTCGTGGATCTGTTCGGTCACCGGCCCATCATCGCCGACCTGGCCTCGGACTCCGGTGCCGTCCGCCTGGACGTGGAACCCGACATCGGCTCCGCGGGAGGAGTCCGGTCAGGGCAGGATCGGAACCGTCCAGACCAGGGAGGTGCCGCCCAGGTCGGGGACCTCGGCGATCACCATCGAGCCGTTGCGGCTCTCGGCCCGCTCCCGCATGTTGTCGAGCCCGCTGCGACGCCCGACGTCGCCCATGCCGACCCCGTCGTCACTGATGGTGACCGTCAACCGGTTGGAGGTGGCGTGGAGGTTGAGGGCCACGTTCGAGGCGGACGCATGGCGCGCGACGTTGATCAGGCCCTCGCGCACCACGGCCGTCACGTCGCGGAGGAGGTCGGCGCCACCCACCGCGTCGAGGGGTCCGTCGAGGTCGATCCGCGGGTCGATCCCGAGTCCGGGCCGCACGTCTGCCACCACGTCCATCACCGCGGCCCGCAGGCCGCCGGGCGCCGGCGGCTGGAGCTGGAAGATCGAGACCCGGATCTGCCGGATCGCCTCGTCGAGGTTCTTCACGACCTCCTGCAGCGCCGTGACGCCGGACGGGTCCTGGAGCCTGGAGGCCGTTGCCTGCACGACCAGCCCTGCCGCGAACACCTGCTGGATCACGTGGTCGTGCAGGTCGCGGGCGATCCGCGCACGGTCGTCGAGGAGCAGCGCTCGCTGCTGGTCGCGCCGGGCCTCGGCCAGCTCCAGGGCGACGGAGGCATGCCCGGCGAATGTCGTCGCCATCTCCGCCTCCGCATGGGTGAACGCGCGACGGTGCGGGCCACGCATGACCACGAGCGTGCCCCGCACCTGCTCGCGTCCGAGCAGCGGCAGCACCATCACCGGCCCGACCCGCACCTCTCCGGCGAGGTAGATGGTGCGACCCCGTGTCGTCGTGGTGGCCTCGGCGTCGGCCAGACGTACCGGTTTCCCGCTCCGCAGCACGTGCTCGCTGAGGGTTCCCGCCGCGGCGTACCGGGCGCCCTCGACACCGATCGCGTCACGCCCCTCGGCGACGGCGACGGAGAGCTCGCCGTCCACCGGTACGACGACCGTGGTGATGGTGGCACCCGCGAGGACGTTGACCTGCCGCGCGATCAGGCGCAGTGCTCCTTCGTCCCCGGCAAGCACCCGCCGGGTCACCTCGGTAGAGGCGGCCAGCCACTCCTGCCGGATCCGCCCCTCCGCGAACAGCCTCGCGTTGTCGATGGCGATCCCGGCCGTGGCGGCGAGCGCCTGGAGAAGCTCCTCGTCCTCGGCGGTGAACGGTACGGCGTCCGTGCGGCTGAGGCAGAGGTCACCGTAGGCCTCCCCCCGCACCCGCACCGGGACCCCGACGAACGTACGCATCGGCGGGTGGTCGAGAGGGAAGCCGATCGGGCCGGAGTGGTGCCGGAGGTCGTCGACCCGGATCACCCGCTGCTCCGCGATCACCTGGCCGAGCAACCCGGTGACCTCGGGAACACGACCGGTGGCCTCCACCTCCGACCTCCCGAAGCCGACGTGGACGAGCTCCTCCAGCGACCCGTCCTCGGCGACGACCGCCAGCGCCCCGAAGTCGGCCCGCACGAGGTCGGTCGCCGAGGTGACGATGCGGCCTAGCACGAGCTCCAGGTCGAGATCGCCGACGATGGTGCGATGGGCCTCGAGCAGGGCCCTGAGCTTGTGCTCCGCGACGTCACCGTGATCCGTCACGCCCCGACCATAGCCGTCGACGGATCTCGGCGGTCCGCATCGACCCGACGCCCGGGCTTCAGGGTGCCTGGACGCCGGCGCCCGCCCTGCGCTCCAGCCGCGCCGGAGCGGGCACGATCACCACCGGCACCGGCGAGTGCCGCACGCAGTACTCCGCGACCGAGCCCAGGACCTGGTGGCTGACGCTGCTCGGGCTGCCGCTGCCGACGACCACCATCGAGGCGGACTCGGCACGGGCGACCAGGACCCGGCCCGCGTAGTCATGGACGACGACGCGCACCAGGTCCGGCGCACCGGTGCGGTGCTCGAGGCAGCGTGCGATCACCTCAGCCTGCATGTGGTGCACGCGCGCCCGGCCCTCGGCCAGCTCATCGGCGTCCGAGGTCTCGTCGCCGTGCCCGCTGCCCAGCCAGGCGGTGACGACCTCGACGGTGCACCCGCGCTCCCATCCCTCCGCGAGCGCGAAGTCGAGGGCGGTCGCGGCGCCGGCGCTCCCGTCGACGCCGACCACGATCACGCCCCCTTGGTCTCCCACGACGCCAGGCTGACGGCCTCCGGATGCGCGCGCATCCGGCCATCGGCCCGGATCGACGGGACGTTCGTCCCGGGCACCGCCGGCCGCCGGCCCGCCTCCGGGCGTACGGCGAACCGCCCGGCCCGCGCCACGGGGTCGTGGCCGACCGCCCCGACCCATCCGGGCCGAGGCGGGCGACGAACCACACCGAGACGCAGTTGCAATTGGTTCGCAACTGCGTTGAGATGGCAGGAGACGCGCGCCGTACCGGAAGGACCATCGATGTCGGATCAGAACGCCACCGCAACGCGCGCGCAGCCCGGTGGCGCGCGGCTGCGGTTGGCTGCGTTCCGGCGCGACCTGAGCCGGGCCGACCGACGCAGCCTGGCGGCGATGACGTCGCTCATCGTCCTGCTGCACGTGCTGGGTTTCGGTCTCCTGTTCGGCGTGATCGCGCCACAGCACTACCAGCTCGGCGGCGACCACCCCGTGTTCACCGTGGGCGTGGGCATCCTGGCCTACACCTTCGGCATGCGGCACGCCTTCGACGCCGACCACATCGCGGCGGTCGACAACACGACGCGCAAGCTCATCGCCGACCGCACCCGCGAGGGTGGGGACCGACAACCGCTCTCGGTGGGGTTCTGGTTCTCCCTCGGGCACTCGACGATCGTCTTCGGACTCTCGCTCCTGCTGGCCCTGGGCATCAAGGCGCTGGCCTCACCGGTCGAGAACGACGGCTCCACCCTGCACTCGGTGACCGGCGTGATCGGCGCGTCGGTGTCAGGGGTGTTCCTGCTGGTCCTCGGCATCCTCAACCTCGCCGTGCTCGTGGGCATCCTCGAGGTCTTCCGGGAGATGCGCAGCGGGCGCTACGACGAGGCCGAGCTCGAGGACCACCTCGCCAAACGCGGATTCATGAACCGGTTCCTCGGCGGCCTGACCAAGAGCGTCCGCAAGCCGTGGCACATCTACCCCGTCGGCGTCCTGTTCGGGCTCGGGTTCGACACCGCGACCGAGGTGGGCCTGCTCGTGCTGGCCGGGGGCGCCGCAGTGTTCAACCTGCCGTTCTACGCGATCCTGGTGCTGCCGATCCTGTTCGCCGCCGGCATGTGCCTGATGGACACCGTCGACGGCGTCTTCATGAACGCGGCGTACGGCTGGGCCTTCGCCAAGCCGGTGCGCAAGGTCTTCTACAACATCACGATCACCAGCATCTCGGTGGCGGTGGCACTGATCATCGGCACCGTCGAGCTGATCGGCGTCCTGGCCGACCGCGCCGACATCACCACCGGGCCGGTGGCCGCGATCGCGAACATCCCGCTCGACTACGCCGGCTACGGCATCGTCGGTCTGTTCGTCGTCTCCTGGCTGGTCGCGGTCTCCGTCTGGCGCTTCGGCCGGATCGAGGAGAAGTGGTCCGCACACCTCAACCCCTGTCGCGACAGCGTCTGAGACGCCGATCCGGGCAGGGCGGGACGACGAAGCGCTGACGAGGGTGCAGCTACACGGCGGCGCTCGCGTTCGGAGGGGGGAGCCTTGTTCGGGTCTTCGGCCGCGCTGAGCCCCGCCGTCCGGGCAGCCTACGTGGAGCGGCTGGGGGTGGAGGCTGGGACGCCGTCCGCTGAGGCGTTGAGGTTGCTCGTGCAGCGCCACGCCGAGCGCGTGCCGTACGAGACGCTCTGGATCCCGGCGGGTGAGCGCTGGTCGATAGACCCGGTGCGGGCCGCTGAGCGGATCGCGTTGGAGCGCCGCGGCGGATACTGCTACCACCTCAACGGTGCGCTCGGACTGTTGTTGTCCTCTCTCGGCTATGCCGTGCACTGCCACGTCGGCGGTGTCCAGACCGGTGAGCCGAACCCCCACGCGATGGGCAACCACCTGGTCCTCACCGTCTCGGACCTGCCCTCCGACACCAACCCGTCGGGGACGTGGTACGTCGATGCCGGTCTCGGAGACGCCCTGCACGAACCGCTCCCGCTCGAGCCGGGCGCCCACGCCCAAGGGCCCTTCCGCCTCACGCTGGAACGTGCGGGTGAACACGCCTGGACGCTGACCCACGATCCTGCCGGCGGCTTCCGCAGCATGACCTGGACGACCGGCCCAGCGCTCATGTCCGACTTCGTCGCGCACCACGAGTGGCTGTCCAGCTCCCCCGAGTCGGGGTTCGTGCGGGTGCCCATGGCCGAACGACGTGATGCCCACGGCGTGGATGTCATCCGAGGTGTGACGCTTGCCAGAGTCGGTGCGAACGCCTTCACCGCAGAGCCGATCACGAAGCGTTCGGAATGGTTCGAGGTGCTGGCGGACAGCTTCGACCTCCACTTCGACCACACCCCACCAGGGACGCGCGGACGGCTCTGGGCCGCAGTACTCGAGGCACACCGAGCGTGGGAGCCGTCCCAGTCCTGAGCCCGCGAGCGGTTGCTCAGCGGGGCAGCGGGTTCGGGCCGGTCGCGGTCACCAACCGCCGAGGCACCCAATCGTCGACGTGATGGAACCCGGCGTCGAACGGGCCTGCACCGACCTCGACGGAGGCTCTCAGCGAGAGTCGACAGAACTTCACGCGGGTGAAGTCCTCGAACAAGATGTAGACGGGGTCGGGCGTGCTGTCCGGCCCCTGGAACTGCGGTCCCGTAGACGGTCTCGTTGCTGCGCGGCGAACGTCCGATAGTCCCCGATGATGTCGGCCCACGGATCGACCATCGCCGCTTCCTCCCGGCCACTACCCTACGGCGTCTTGTGCGGCGAAGGATCGCACCGCGCTCACACCTGCCGCGGGGGCCTCGGGGCGGATACTGGGGTCGTGGATCGACCAGAGGTCCTCGAGGTCGGTCCTCGTGGGTTACGACGACCGTCGACGCGAGCCCTCGTGGTGGTCGTGCTGGTGCTCGCCCTCGGCGCGCTGACTGCGTACGCCGATCACCGGAGCAGAGTGGACGAGGGCCGTGCCCTCGACGCCTGCCGCGGACAGCTCCACGACGCGGCGGTCTCCTCCGACCTGCAGATGATGGCCGTGGCGACCACCACGCACGGGCCGCTGGCGTCGACGCGGAAGGCGCCGTCGGGCCTGGCCGGCCTGATGTCCAGGTCCGCACGTGAGCTGCTGCCACAGGTCGTCCATGCGGATGACGTATGCCGTGCGGTGTCGGTTCGTCCGTGGCACTTCTCGTTGAAGACCAGGCTGCATGTCAGCTCGGCGTATGCAGCGGCTCTGACCGCGAAGCTGCAGGCGATCGCGACCGGGGGCCACACCTCCTACGTCGGCGACGCGACACTTCGCCGCCTCCGACAAGACGCGGACCTCGTGGAGTTCGGCGGACACTCCTGACCGTGGCCGTTCCGGCCTCACGCCGACCCCTGGCATCGGGAATCCGGTTGCCAAGCGGACGCCGTGCCGCGAGGTTCTGGTGATGACCTGGCACATCGAGGTGGCATCCGACCCCGCCCGCGAGGACGAGCTGACCGATCACCTCGTCGAGCACAACCGAGAGGCGTCACCAGCAGTCCGCCGCCGGTTCGAGCCGGGCAACCTGAGGGCCAGCCCCGTGCAAGCGTTCGCGATCGACGAGACCGGCGAGCTGCTGGGCGGCTGTGTCGGACACATCGAGGTCGTCTGGCACTGGCTCACGGTCGACACGATGTGGGTCGACCCGAGGTACCGGGGTCGAGGGCTGGGCACGGGGTTGCTCGAAGCGGTCGAGGACCAGGCGCGCACGCGCGGGTGTCGCTGGGCGAAGCTCAACACCTGGGAGTTCCAGGCGCCGGACTTCTACGGCCGGCTCGGATACCACGTCTACGGTCGTGAGGTGGACTACCCGCCCGGACACACCAATCACCTGATGCGCAGGGAACTGTGACCGAGGGCCGCCGGCATGGCCGTGATCGACCGGTGCGCACCCAGCCCCCGGTGCCGGCCTCAGAAGTCGAAGCACTCCATCAGGTCCCCGACGGCTGACAACCCGTCACGCGGCGGGGCCGGTGGCCCGACCTGACCTGTGGCGGCTTGGTAGTTCGATCCGACCGGGGTCGACGTGTCGAAGTCGTGGTTGACCGACGCGAGCGTGGGGAGCCCGAAGACACGCTCGATGAACTTCAACGTCGAGGTGTGCTCGTACAAGGTCGGCTCGAGATGGGACTTCTTCGCGTAGGGCGAGATGACCCAGGTCGGCACCCGGATCCCCAGGCCGAAGGCGTCCAGCTGTGGCGGCCGCTGGTGGTCGAAGTACCCGCCCGACTCGTCGTAGGTGAGGACGTACGCCGAGGTGTCCCAGGCCGAGGAGTCGCGCAACGCGGTGATCAGCTCCTGCTGGAGGCCCATCCCCACCGAGATGTCAGCCGGCGGGTGCTCGTCCCAGCCACGTGCATAGCTCGGGATGATGAACGACACCTGTGGCAGCCGCCCGCGACGGAGGTCGTTGAGGTAGCTGCCCTTGCTGCCTCGCGTCCGCATGTCGTGGGCGTACTTCTTCCAGAACACGAAGACGTTGTCGGTGTTGCCGTACGGCACGCTGTCCCAGCCGGCGTTGTAGACCTTCCAGGTGATGCCGAACGCGTCGAGAAGGTCCAAGATCATGGGGTAGTCGAAGACGCCGTAGCCCCAGACGCCGTTCGTGGTGATACCACCGGACGTGCCGGCCGCCAGGTAGAAGCGGTTCGGCCAGGTCGGGCCGAGCTGAGAGCAGAAGTAGTTCACGCACAGCGTCGAGTCGTCGAAGAGGCTGTAGTAGTACGGCAGGTCGTCCGCGGTGTAGTACCCGAGCGCGTTGATCCCGTCCGTCGTGTAGAAGCCGTCCATCGCGCCGCCGTCGTACTCGCGGTGCATCGCGCCCCACGAGTGCGAGATGTCCGGTGTGCTCAGACTGGTGAAGTGGTACGGCGCGACGCTGCCTCCGGCGCCGTCCGGCTGCGCGTAGCCGGGCGGCACGCCGTACCCGCCGACGAACGGCGCGAACCCGTAGTAGTGGTCGAAGGACCGGTTCTCCTGACTGCTGATGATGATGTGCTCGATCGGTGTCGATCCCGCGCTGGGTGCTGCCCACGCCTTCGGGGCCGACATCAGCGGCGCCGCAGCGCCCGCCGCCCCGAGTATCGCCGCTCCCTTGAGGAGGGCACGCCGGCTGATGGCGTCGGTGACCTCCTGGGTCTGCGTCGGAGGTCGTGATGTGGTCATGTCCGTTCTCCCGCCGTACGTGGGTTGGCTGGTGCCTGACAGGTCAGCTCGGCCGGCGGCGGCGTGAGGACCGAGCGCAGCCCTGCTCGCTCACGGCCGGCCGTACTGGGAGCGGGTCGAGGTCCGAGGGAGAGTCGGAACGTCGGCACAGTCCCGAGGAAGTTCGACTTGTCCATCACCTCCGGCCCGAGCGGCGGGACGTAGACCGTCACGTCCCTGTCTCGGAAGTTGCCACTGGCCACGCTCCTTGTCAATCGACAGCCCCGGCCGGACGACGCTCAGTGGTGACCCCGGGTGAGGTATGCGTCCAGGTTGCTCAGAGTGGACGCGAAGGGGGTGGCATGGTCTCGGCTCGAGATGCCGTCGGGAACGTCGGTGGCTGTGATGACGACAAGAGTTCCGCCATCGACGGGCTCGAGGGCCCAGGTGATCGTCATGGTTCCTGCCAGTTCGGGGTCAACCGACACGAAGTCCGCCTCCTCGACGAGCCGACGGGGCTCGTCGACGCTGACGAATCTCACCTCGACGACGTCGTAGTTCTCGCCCGACTTTCCCGGCGTCGACTCGTCGTCGTAGGTCAGTGTCATGCGATAGCCACCGCCGGGGCCGGCGTCGAACCAGCTGAACCGACCGGACATGCCGGCAGGCGGTAGCCAGGCAGCCCTGGCTGACTCGTCGACGAGCGCAGCAAACACCTCATCGAGCGGTGCCCTGACGACGGCGCGCGCGACGTCGGTATGGCTCACGTGTCGAGACTAGGCAACGCGGAGGTGGACCGGTGGACCTCCCGATCTGAAGCCGCTCGCCCGGCCGGGGGCGTCCGGACACACCGCCGCGGGGAGGCCCGAAGCACGTACGTCGCGGGTGCCGAAAGGTGTCGACCTTGCCTTCTCCGACGAGGTGGTGATGTGCCACAGCACCGACGAGGTGCTGGTGGCGGAGGTGGATCGGGGTGCCACCCAACCCGCCGGAGTCGGGAGACGACCAGACCCGGGCGCTTGCCGCCCTGCTCATGACCTCGCGGACGGCCCAGGTTTACGGGCGGAGCCCCTGGTCAGCCTTCGCGCTGGCCAGGGGCCCGTCCGTGGTGGCAGATCCAGGATTCGAACCTGGGTAGGCATAAGCCGACGGATTTACAGTCCGCTCCCATTGGCCGCTCGGGCAATCTGCCTGCGCCCGTGCCCCGCCGTTTGGCGGTGCGTGGGGCGGTCGGAAGAATAGCAAGGCAGAACCCGAGACCCGAAACCGCCAGGAGGGCAGCCAGATGGCCGACAGCTCGTTCGACATCGTGAGCAAGATCGACCGGCAGGAGGTCGACAACGCACTGGGGCAGGCTGCGCGCGAGGTCGCGACCCGCTTCGACTTCAAGGGCACCGGGGCGGTCATCGAGTGGCAGGGAGAGCACGCCATCGAGATCAGTGCCTCCGCCGACGACCGGGCGAGCGCCGTCCTCGACGTGTTCAAGGACAAGCTCGTCAAGCGCCAGCAGAGTCTGAAGATCCTCGACGCCTCCGAGCCGCGCCAGTCCGGCCAGGTCTCGAAGATCTCGGTCACGCTCAAGGAGGGGATCACCTCCGAGGACGCCAAGAAGATCACCAAGCTGATCCGCGACGAGGGCCCCAAGGGCGTGAAGGCGCAGATCCAGGGCGACGAGCTGCGGGTCTCGAGCAAGAAGCGCGACGACCTCCAGGCCGTGCAGGCCCTCGTCAAGGGCCAGGACTACGACTTCGCGGTGCAGTTCACCAACTACCGCTGATCTGCCGAGCGCGCGGCCAGGGCACCTGCTGGGCCACCGCCCTCGCCTTCGTCGAGTCGGGTCCCCACCACGCCGCAAGACGTCGTTCGCCGGGAGCCGGGAACGGGGCGCGGCCGCTCTCCGGTGCGGTCGCGCGATGGTGGCCGGACTCACGGTCCTAAACGACGGGATCCGTCCGGATCGCCATGGGGGCGGGACTATCGTGGAGGAGTCGTGCCGAGCACAGGACAGGCTCCGCCGATCCGCCCCCGCAGCCGAAGGAAGTGCACGTAGGTGTCCAAGCAGGTCAAGCGGCTCGACCGCGTGATCATTCGGTTCGCCGGCGATTCGGGCGACGGCATGCAGCTGACCGGAGACCGCTTCACCCAGGAGTCGGCGGCGTTCGGCAACGACCTCTCGACGCTGCCCAACTTCCCGGCCGAGATCCGGGCGCCCCAAGGGACGCTTCCGGGTGTCTCGTCCTTCCAGGTCCACTTCGCCGACCACGACATCCTCACGCCGGGCGACGCGCCCGACGTGCTGGTCGCGATGAACCCCGCCGCGCTGCGAGCCAATCTCGACGACCTGCCGAAGGGTGCCGCGATCGTCGTCGACACCCACGACTTCACGACCCGCAACCTGGCCAAGGCGGGGTACGCCGCCAACCCGCTCGAGGACGAGTCGCTCGTGGAGTACGCCGTCCACGCGATGGACCTGACCGACATGACCGTCGAGGCCGTCAAGGAGTTCGGCCTCTCGCGCAAGGACGCCGCGCGCGCCAAGAACATGTTCGCCCTCGGGCTGCTCTCCTGGCTCTACGGCCGCCCCACCGAGTCGACCGTCGCGTTCCTGCAGAAGCGGTTCGCCAAGGTCCCCGACATCCGCGACGCCAACATCACGGCCTACCGGGCGGGCTGGAACTTCGGTGAGACGACCGAGACGTTCGTGGTCTCCTACGAGATCAAGCCGGCTCCGATGCCGAGCGGGACCTACCGCAACATCACCGGCAACCTTGCGCTGGCCTACGGTCTCATCGCCGGAGGCGTGCAGTCCGGGCTGCCGCTCTTCCTCGGCTCCTACCCGATCACGCCGGCCTCCGACATCCTCCACGAGCTCAGCAAGCACAAGGCGTTCGGGGTGACGACGTTCCAGGCCGAGGACGAGATCGCCGGCATCGGCGCAGCCATCGGGGCGTCCTTCGCAGGCAGTCTCGGCGTCACCACGACCTCCGGCCCCGGCATCGCCTTGAAGTCGGAGTCCATCGGTCTGGCGGTGATGACCGAGCTGCCGCTGCTGGTCGTCGACGTCCAGCGAGGCGGCCCCTCGACCGGGTTGCCCACCAAGACCGAGCAGGCCGACCTGCTCCAGGCGATGTTCGGGCGCAACGGCGAGTCGCCGGTGCCGATCGTGGCCCCGCGGTCGCCCGGTGACTGCTTCGACGCCGCTCTCGAGGCCGTGCGGATCGCGATCACCTACCGCACCCCGGTGATGCTGCTGTCCGACGGGATGCTGGCCAACGGCTCGGAGCCGTGGCGGATCCCGGAGCTGGTCGAGCTGCCGGCGATCGACCCGGCGTTCGCGACCGAGGCGAACCACGAGGTCTCGTCGGGCTCGACCCATGCGGGCGAAAGCGAGAAGCGCGAGTTCTGGCCCTACCTGCGCGACGAGCAGACCCTGGCGCGACCCTGGGCCGTCCCGGGCACGCCGGGCCTCGAGCACCGCATCGGCGGTCTGGAGAAGGGCGACGGCCACGGCAACATCAGCTACGACCCCGCCAACCACGACTTCATGGTGCGCACCCGCGCCGCCAAGGTGGAGCGGATCGCGGAGTCGCTGCCGCCCCTGGCGGTCGACGACCCCGGCGCCGAGGACGGCCACGGCGCGAAGGTGCTCGTCCTCGGGTGGGGCTCGACGTACGGTCCTATCGGCGCCGCCGTACGCCGGGTGCGCAACGCCGGCTACCAGGTCGCGCAGGTGCACCTGCGGCACCTCAACCCGTTCCCGCGCGACCTCGGCGACATCCTCCAGCGCTACGACAAGATCCTGATCCCCGAGATGAACCTCGGCCAGCTCGCGATGCTGATCCGTGCCCGCTACCTCGTCGACGCCGTTGGCTACAACCACGTGCGTGGTCTTCCGCTCAAGGCGGCCGAGCTCGCCGAGGCCATCGGCAGCCTGGTCGCCGACGCCGAAGGCATCCCGCCGGAGCAGGTCCGGCTCGCCGACGCCTTCCACGTCACGACCTCAGGAGGCGAGTCATGAGTGCCGACCTCGGCCTTCCCCTGGTGCGCAGCGGCACCGAGTCGGTGCCCGCGCTCGAGGAGGGCCTCACCCAGAGCGGCAAGGACTTCTCCAGCGACCAGGAGGTCCGCTGGTGCCCCGGCTGCGGCGACTACGCCGTGCTCAAGGCCGTGCAGGGCTTCCTGCCCGACCTGGGCCTGCGCCGCGAGAACATCGTGTTCATCTCGGGGATCGGCTGCTCGTCGCGCTTCCCCTACTACCTCGAGACCTACGGCATGCACTCGATCCACGGGCGCGCCCCGACGATCGCCACCGGCATCGCCACCTCCCGCGAGGATCTCTCGGTCTGGGTCGTCACCGGTGACGGCGACGCGCTGTCGATCGGCGGCAACCACCTGATCCATGCGCTGCGTCGCAACGTGAACCTGACGATCCTGCTGTTCAACAACCGGATCTACGGGCTCACCAAGGGCCAGTACTCCCCCACGTCCGAGGCCGGCAAGATCACCAAGTCGACCCCGATGGGCTCGCTCGACCACCCGTTCAACCCGGTCTCCCTGGCCCTGGGCGCGGAGGCGACCTTCGTGGCGCGGACCATCGACTCCGACCGCAAGCACCTCACGTCCGTGCTGTCGGCGGCCGCCGAGCATCGCGGGACGTCGTTCGTGGAGATCTACCAGAACTGCCCGATCTTCAACGACGGCGCGTTCGACGCCGTGAAGTCGCCGGTCACTCGTGACGAGGCGATCATCCCCCTCGTGCACGGCGAGCCGATCCGCTTCGGTGCTCCCGGGGCCGACGGAGGGGGTGGCACGCACGGGCTGATCCGCGATGCCGCGACCGGCGGCGTGAAGGTCGTCGAGGTGGGCGACGCTCCCGACCAGGCCCGTCCCGAGGACGTCCTCGTCCACGACGCCCACAGCCTCGACGCGACCACGGCCTTCGCGATCTCGCGGCTCACCGACGCCGGGCGCCTGCACAGGGCCCCGATCGGGATCTTCCGCCAGGTCTCCCGACCGACCTACGACGACCTCGCGCGCGACCAGATCACCCAGGCCTCCGCGGGCGTGATCGGCTCGAAGTCCGAGCGTCTTGCCGCCCTGATCGGCGGCGGCGACACCTGGACCGTGGCCTGA
>JAICHQ010000013.1 GCA_025924815.1 Nocardioides sp. | reverse complement strand
GAGCTCACGGCGTACCCCGACACCTGCGTCGGCACCGACTCCCACACCACGATGGTCAACGGCATCGGCGTGGTCGGCTGGGGCGTGGGCGGCATCGAGGCCGAGGCGGCGATGCTCGGACAGCCGGTGAGCATGCTGATCCCGCGGGTCGTCGGCTTCAAGCTCTCCGGAGAGCTGCCGGAAGGCTCGACCGCGACGGATCTGGTGCTGACGATCACCGAGATGCTGCGCCAGCACGGGGTGGTCGGCAAGTTCGTGGAGTTCCACGGCGAGGGGGTCACGGCGCTGCCGGTCGCCAACCGCGCCACCATCGGCAACATGAGCCCGGAGTTCGGCTCGACGATCGCGGTCTTCCCGATCGACGAGCAGACCGTGGAGTACCTCCGGCTGACCGGCCGACCCGACGAGCAGCTCGCGCTGGTCGAGACCTATGCCAAGGCGCAAGGCCTCTGGCACGACCCGGCCGACCCCGGCTACACCGAGCCGCGCTACAGCGAGCGGCTCGAGCTCGACCTCTCGACGGTCGTCCCGTCGTTGGCCGGCCCGAAGCGACCGCAGGACCGGGTCGAGGTGTCGAAGGCCAAGGAGGTCTTCCGGGGCGCACTCGCCGCGTACGTCGACGGTGACGCTCAGCAGGAGCAGGGGTACGACGAGGCCGTCGCCGAGTCCTTCCCGGCCTCCGACTCGCCCAGTCACGCGAACGGCAACGGCGCCCCGACCAAGCCCCCGACCAAGCCCTCGGCCGCGCCGAAGGACGGCGGCCGGCCCAGCAGCCCGGTCACGGTGACGATCGACGGCGTGGAGGCCGAGATCGACCACGGTGCCGTGGCGATCGCCGCCATCACGTCGTGCACCAACACCTCCAACCCGAGCGTCATGATCGCAGCCGCGCTGTTGGCGAAGAACGCCGTGGAGAAGGGCTTGCAGCGGAAGCCATGGGTCAAGACGACCCTGGCGCCCGGCTCGAAGGTGGTCAGCGACTACTACGAGCGCGCCGGGCTCACGCCGTACCTCGACAAGCTCGGCTTCAACCTCGTCGGCTACGGCTGCACCACCTGCATCGGCAACTCGGGTCCGCTCATCGCCGAGGTCAGCGAGGCGGTCAACGACCAGGACCTGGCCGTGGTCAGCGTGCTGTCCGGCAACCGCAACTTCGAGGGCCGGATCAACCCCGACGTGAAGATGAACTACCTCGCGTCGCCGCCCCTCGTGGTCGCCTACGCGCTGGCCGGCTCGATGGACGTCGACCTGTTCGAGGACCCTCTCGGGCAGGACCACGACGGCGCCGATGTCTTCCTCAAGGACCTCTGGCCGTCCCCGGCCGAGGTCGAGCGGGTGATCGGCGAGGCGATCACCTCGGAGATGTTCACCGACGACTACGCCGACGTCTTCGCCGGCGACGAGCAGTGGCGGTCGCTGCCCACGCCGGAGGGCGACATCTTCGCCTGGGAAGAGGACTCGACCTACGTGCGCAAGCCCCCGTACTTCGACGGGATGCCGCGCGAGCCCGAGCAGGTCGCCGACATCGAGGGTGCGCGCGTCCTGCTCAAGCTCGGTGACTCCGTCACCACCGACCACATCAGCCCGGCCGGATCGATCAAGAAGGACAGCCCGGCCGGTCAGTACCTGCTCGAGCACGGCGTCGAACAGCGCTCCTTCAACTCCTACGGCTCTCGGCGCGGCAACCACGAGGTCATGATCCGCGGCACCTTCGCCAACATCAGGCTGCGCAACCAGATCGCGCCGGGCACCGAGGGCGGCTACACCCGCGACTTCACCAACGGCGGCGAGGTCACCTCGGTCTACGAGGCGTCGGAGAACTACCAGCGCGAGGGCATCCCGCTGGTCGTGCTGGCGGGCAAGGAGTACGGCTCGGGCTCGTCGCGCGACTGGGCCGCGAAGGGGCCGAACCTGCAGGGCATCAAGTTCGTGATCGCGGAGAGCTACGAGCGCATCCACCGCTCCAACCTGATCGGCATGGGCGTCCTGCCGCTGCAGTTCCCGGCCGGCAAGACCGCGGACGACATGGGTCTGACCGGCGAGGAGACGATCTCGGTCGTCGGCGCCACGGCGCTGAACGACGGGGGGATCCCTCGCACGGTCACGGTGCGCATCCAGACCGGTGACGACGGCCGGGTCGACGAGTTCGAGGCGACCGTGCGCATCGACACCCCCGGCGAGGCCGGCTACTACCGCAACGGCGGCATCATGCAGTACGTCCTGCGCAACCTGCTCCGCCCCTGACCCGCGCGCTCGGGACGTGACTGCGGGACGCCATGCGGACCGAGCCCTGGATGGCTCCATCCGGATGACGTCCCCGTCCCCCGTTCGTGGGGGTGCTACTTGACCTCGGCCCGCAGAACCCGCCAGAGGCCGAAGGCCAGGGGCAGCAGCAGCCAGGCGGTGCCGGTGGTGGCGAACTGGGCCCAGTCCTGCCCAGAGAAGCCCCCGTCGTACATCCGGTTCTGGTTGAAGGAGAAGTCGACCCAGGGCTGCGCCTTCTCGAACCACGACTGGTTGGCGGCCAGCACCATCGACAGGGTCGGCAGGACGAACCAGTAGCTGAAGTAGCCCACGATCGCCCCGGCCGAGTTGCGGGTCAGGATGCCGAGGGTGAAGCCGACCAGCATCCCGATCAGGTCCGCGCCGACGATGTAGAGGATGGAGCTGAACGACAGGTCCCAGGTGGTGTCGACGCCCTTGAGGCCGGTGCCGATGACGTTGCCGAGCGCGCCGACGCCGAGGGCCAGGGCCATCGAGGCGAGCCCGATGGTCAGGGTGACCGCCAGCTTGGCCCGGATCACGCGGGCGCGGTCCGGCACCAGGGTGAAGGTGGTGAGCCCGGCCCGCTGGCTCCACTCGCCGGTGACCGCGAGGATCGCCACCACCGGCAGCAGGATGGTCATCGGTACGCCGATCGCCGCAGCGAAGTTGTCGTAGGTCAGGTCGCTGTCCGAGGCGAAGGCCAGGACGGCTCCGGTGGCGATCACGCCGGCGGCCGCGATCGCGGCCAGCAGCCAGAAGCCGGAACGGGTGTCGAAGGCCTTGCGGAGCTCCACTCCGAAGACGGTGCGGAACGGGATGGGTGCATGCTCGGTGTGCGAACGTTCGCTCTCCGCGAGGCGTGGGTTCTCCATGACTGCTGCGGTGCTCATGCCGCTACTTCCTCTCGTGCGTTGTCCTTGGTGAGCTCGAGGAACATCTCCTCGAGGCCGGCCCCGTCGGCGGGGCGCAGCTCGGTCAGGGGTACGCCGGCGGCCAGGGCCACGCGGCCGACGGCGGCCGGGTCGGCATCCGTGCGGACTCCGCCGAGCGCCTGCTCGGCCGAGTGGCCGGCTTCGGTGAGGGCGGCCGCCAGGACCGCGGGGTCGGGCGCCGCGGCGAAGGTGCCGGCGGCTTCGAGCAGCTCGCTCTTGGTGCCGGCGGCCACGATCCTGCCGTTGCCGATGACCACCAGGTCGTCGGCGATCACCTCGATCTCGTGCAGCAGGTGGGAGGAGAGGAGGACGGTGCCGCCCTGGTTGGCGAA
The DNA here is from genome assembly GCA_025924815.1 of Nocardioides sp. Lineage (GTDB taxonomy): Bacteria > Actinomycetota > Actinomycetes > Propionibacteriales > Nocardioidaceae > Nocardioides. The sequence goes on along the minus strand of JAICHQ010000013.1, from coordinate 46,289 downwards.
GCCACGCAGCAGATCGCGCATCCAGCGGATGCCGGCCGGGTCGAGACCGTTCGCCGGCTCGTCGAGGACGAGTACCTCCGGGTCGCCGATGAGAGCGGTCGCGATGCCGAGCCGCTGCCGCATGCCGAGTGAGTAGTCCTTCACCCGGCGTCCGGACTCGTCCTCGGTGAGGCTGACCAGCTCGAGCATCTCGTCGACGCGGGACCGGGGCACCCGCATCGTGCGCTGGGCCAGGGTCAGGATCTCGCGACCGGTACGGCCGGCGTGCTGCGCCGACGCGTCGAGCAGCACCCCGATCTCGCGGCCGGGGTTCGGGAGGTCGGCGTACCGGCGTCCCAGCAGGGTGACGTCTCCGGCGGAGGCCGGCGTGAGGCCGACCAGGATCCGCATGGTGGTCGACTTGCCGGCGCCGTTGGGGCCGAGGAAGCCGGTCACGCGGCCGGGCTCGGCCCGGAAGGTCACGTGGGCGACGGCGGTGAAGCCGCCGTACTTCTTGGTCAGTGAGTCAACGATGATCATGACCACGACTCTCGCGCTCGCAGGCATCCTGACACATCGGGGAGGGTGCTGATCCCGGCCCTGCCCGCGGCCCGGGGAACCCTGAGGGACCTCGGGGTCCCACCTCAGGGTCGGACGGGCCGGCGCTGCCGAGCAGGCCTGGACCACAGGTCCTCCTCCTCGACCCTTGGTCGTAGGTTGGACACATGCTCGTGGCGATCAGCATCAGTCCGGCCGGCGGCCCCGGCGACAACGAGACCGGTGGGGTGAGCGCCTCGGTGGCGGAGGCAGTCCGGGTCATCCGCGCGTCGGGGCTCTCCAACGAGACCACCTCGATGTTCACCACCATCGAAGGGGAGTGGGACGAGGTGATGGCGGTGGTGAAGCAGGCCGTGTTCGCCGTCGCCGAGACCGCGCCCCGGGTCGGGCTGGTGCTCAAGGCCGACCTGCGCGCCGGGCACGACACCGGGCAGCTCAGGGCGAAGGTCGAGCGGGTCGAGCAGCGGCTGGCCGATGGACAGTGAGGTCGTCCGTGTCCATACCGGGTCCGGCGACCTCGTCCACGACCTGACCGACGAGTGCCGGCGCTTCGTCGCGTCGTACGACGACGGGTTGCTGCAGGTGTTCGTCCCGCACGCGACCGCGGGGATCGCGATCATCGAGACCGGTGCCGGATCCGACGACGATCTCCTGGCAGCGCTGGCCGATCTGCTGCCCGCCGACGACCGGTGGCGCCACCACCACGGTTCTCCCGGGCACGGACGCTCGCACGTCCTGCCGGCGCTCGTGCCGCCGTACGCGACCGTGCCGGTGCTCCACGGGGAGCTCGCCCTGGGCACCTGGCAGAGCATCTGCCTGGTCGACCTCAACGTCGACAACCCCGACCGCGAGGTGCGGCTGTCGTTCCTGGCGGGCTGACCGAGCGCGACGGCTGCCCTTCCACACCGGGAGAGTGACGGGAAGGGCAGCCGCGTGGGCCACGGCGCCGAACGGGGACCGGCGGCCGCGCCGCGCCCAGCCAACCGGGCGCGCGGGCGATCCTCTGTTCGCCGGCTGACACGACCCCGGATCGGCTGCTGCATGAGGACCCGCCGGCCTGGCAGGGTGGCCCCGTGAGTACGACGCAGCGCGAGCGACCCTGGTCCGACGAGCGGCACGAGCACGGCCGGATCCTCGTGCTCAGCGCCAACCCGGTCTCCGAGGCGATCTCCACCATCGCGACCGCGGTCGGCCGGGTCGTCGTCGTGCTCGCGGAAGACGAGGGCGGCCCCGGTCTCCCGTCCCTGCAGCCGGCCGAGGGTGACGCGGTCGTGCTGTGCGACCACGACGCTCCCGACGCGCCGCGGTTCCTGCGCGACGCACTCGCGTCCTCCGCGTCGTACGTCGCGATGATGGCGAGCCGGCGCCGCGCCGAGGAGCTCGTCGTGACGCTCCGGAGCGAGGGCGTGCCAGGGCTCGACAAGCTGCGCGTCCCCGCGGGGCACAACCTCGGCGGCAAGACCCCGGGCGAGATCGCCCTCTCGGTCGTGGCCGAGATCGTGGCGGAGTCCTACGAACGTCCCGGCGGTCCGATGCGTGGTCCTCGTTGACCGATCTCGCCTGGCAGGTCGGCGTCCTGATCGGCCTGGTGGCGATGCTCGGCGCCTACGTCCAGGCCGTCGTCGGGCTCGGCATCGGCCTGGTGACCGCCCCCGTGGTGGCGCTCGTGGCACCTGAGCTGGTGCCGGTGCTCCCGCTCTGGCTCGCCCTGCTGATCTCGGGCCTGAACCTGCTCGGCGAGCACGAGCACATCGACTGGCGCTCGACCGCGTGGTCGCTCCCCGCGCGGGTGCCCGGCACCTTCGTCGGGGCGTGGTTGGTGGCGTCGTTCAGCGAGCAGCAGATCGGCGTCGCGCTCGCCCTGATGGTGCTGCTCGCGGTCGGGCTCACGATCCACACCGTCGAGGTCCCGGTCACCCCGGCGACCCTCGGCCTGGCAGGCTTCGTCGCCGGCACCACCGGCACCGCGACCTCCATCGGCGGCCCCCCGATCGCCCTGCTCTACCAGCACGGCATCCCGCAGGTGGTGCGGGCCACACTGTCGGTCTTCTTCTTCGGCGGGGTGATCCTCAGCCTCACCGGTCTCGCCCTCTCGGGCTCGCTGGGCAGCGAGCCCTCCCTCCTCGCGCTCGTCATGTCGCCCGGCGTGCTCCTGGGGTACGTCGTAGGGCGTCGCTCGCGCCGACTGGTCGACGGACCGTGGTTTCGCCGCGGAGTCCTGGTCGTCTGCACCCTCTCGGCGGTGGCCCTGCTGGTGCGATCGGTCTTCTGATCGACCGGCCTCGCCGAGCGTGCTCGTTTCGCCATGCTCGCGACCTCGACCCCGATAGCCTTCCCGCGTGTCCAGCCCGACGACCACGCAGCCCGACCGCTCGCGGGCCAAGCGCATCATCATCCTCGTCGGACTGCTCGTGCTCATCGCCGCGCTGGGCTTCCAGCTCTACCGGGCGTCCCGGCCGCCGAAGGGCGGCGACCCGCACACGGACAATCCGGCGCTGAAGGCGGTCAAGACCTACGACTTCGCGGGCGGTGAGCACACCGGAGACCCGGTGAAGTACGCCGAGACACCTCCGGCCGGAGGCCCGCACGACCCGGTCTGGGATCGGTGCGGCGCCTATGACGCACCCCCGCGCAACGAGAACGTCGTCCACGACCTCGAGCACGGCACGGTCTGGGTCACCTACCGACCGGGTCTGGCGGCCGCCGACGTGCAGAGCCTGCAGACGGAGCTCGAGGGGCTCAAGAGCGGGAAGTGGATCCTCTCTCCCTACCCCGGGCTGCCCGCGCCGGTCGTCGTCACCGTGTGGAACGCCCAGCTCGACCTGACCGGCGCCGACGACCCGCGCCTCCCGACCTTCCTCGACGTCTACGGCGACGGTCACACCGGCCCCGAGGCCGCCTTCGCCAGCTGTGAGGGCGGCAAGGAGATCATGGCCTCGCCCGACCACCCGTGACCGGAGCCGGGCTGCGCGGCGCTCATCCCGAGGGCTTGCGCTCGGCCTGGAGCTGGCGCTCGGTGTCGGCGAAGCCGACGCTGCGGTAGATGCGGATCGCCAGGTAGTCCGGATCCGCGACCATCACCAGCGTCGTCGCGCCCAGGTCGTCGAAGCCGTAGCGACTGACGCGGTGCACGAGGGTGCCGGCCAGCCCGCGTCCCCGGGCGTCGGGGTGGGTCTTCACGTTCTGGAACCGGGCGAGCCCTGGGGATGCGGTGAACAGCCCCATCGACGCGAGCAGCCGGTCGTCCTCGAACGCGCCCCACCACGCGCCGTACCCGGCGGCGACCAGGCGGCGCTCGGCTTCGCTCCGGGCGGTGACGAAGTCGACGTCGTGGGTCGCGGGCTCCTCGCCGGCCAGGTCCAGCGCGATCTGCTGCTGCCAGTCGGCGTCGGACTCGAGGCGCCGGTACGTCGCGTCGGTGTTCGGCCGAGGTGGCTCGTGGACGGCGGTCGCGGTCATCACCGTCGAGACGTCGAGGTCCATCCCGACCTCGGCGAACGGCGCGAGGTCCCCGCGTCGGCCCTTGGTGCCGTCGACGCCGAAGGTGCGGTGACGGGCATCGGGGAACTCGCGCTCGAAGGCCTCCAGCCACCCTTGCACCTCGCCGGTGTCCGCGGGAGCGGTCGCGAGGAGCAGGAAGTTGCCCCACCAGTACGTCGGGTTGTCCGGGGTCCGCACGACCAGGTGGGTCTCACGGTGCTCGACGAGGCTGCCGGAGTGCTCCAGCATCGCGAGGTCGGTGCGGAAGGCGAGCGACGCGATATCCATGTGCGCACGGTAAGGGCCCATGCGAGGTTGGAGCACATGAGCAACCCGAACCGGGTCACCGGATGACCGTCGAGATCCGGCCCGAGCAGCCCGCCGACCGCCACGCCGTACGCCGGGTGATCGAGGCGGCGTTCGGCGATCAGGGCCGCGAGGAGCACGGCCGCGACGTCGCCGACCTGTGGGGCTCGATCGGCCGGCACCAGCGCGCCAGTCTCGTGCTCGAGGAGAACGGTCGGGTCGTCGGGCACGTCGGTCTCAGCCGCGCGTGGGTCGACGCCCGCCGGGCCCTGGTCGACGTCTGGCTGCTCAGCCCGCTCGCGATCGTGCCGGAGCGTCAGCGTGCCGGCTTCGGGACGGCGCTGCTCGCCGCGGCGGTCCAGACGGCCCGGGGGAGCGGCGCACCCGGGTTGTTCCTCGAGGGGAGCCCGCTCTACTACGGCGCGCGCGGCTTCGTCCGCGCCGACCGGCACGGCTTCGTGCCGGCCGCGCTAGAACGCACGCCCCGCGCCGCGTTCCAGTGCGCGCTCTTCGACTCCCACGAGGACTGGATGACCGGGCAGCTGGTCTATCCGGGCATCTGGTGGGAGCGCGACGCGGCGGGGCTCCGGGACCCCCACCTGGCCGAGCTGGAGAAGCGGTTCGCCTCGACCCCGCTCGAGGCCGGGGAGGCCCCGCCCCCGCCCGAGCGATGACCAGCGCGGAGTGATCAGCGCGGAGTGATCGTCGGAGTTGACTAGAACAGATGTTCGATCCATGATGGCGCGATGCTGGTCTCACCACCGGGTTGGCCGCGCCAGGTCCGGCCGCCGGACGCCCCCGACTGGGAGGGCACCGCCTGCAACTGGCTGCTCGACCAGTGCCCGCCCGACTACCGCGCCTACCCCGCGCTGCGGCGCCACCCGGTCGTCCTGGCGCGGTTCGCCGTCCTCCACATCGAGGCCAACCAGGCAGCCTGCCGGCGCGGGCTGAGCGAGGCGCGCTCCGCGCTGCGCCAGGTCGCCGGCCTCGACATCGTGGAGGCCGCCATCACGACCTGGCAGGCCGAGGAGGCGCGGCTGCTCGGCGTACGTCGCGAGGCCGGGCTGGTGGAGGAGGCGCTGCGCGGACGGCGTTACGTGGCGCGGCTGTGAGCGTGTCGTCGGCCTGTACCGACGCCTTCTCCGCCTCGGGTCACGATGCCGAATCCCTTGTGGACACGGGGATTCCGGCCCCGGAGTGTCGGTGGCTCGTGCTGGAACTGATCCATGACGGTGACGCAGTGGCTGGGCCGGCACCAGCCATCCGGAGGCCACGGGCGACACGCTCGACCTGACCCGCTTCTACGACGTTGTCTGTGACCACGCCGCCCGACCGGCCGACCTGGGCGACCCCGAATCCCTCGGCGCACGCAAGGCCAAGGCGCTCGGGAGATCGCCGATCGCCAGTCCCACCTCGACCTCTTCGGTGTCGCTCCGGCCGAGGCGGCCGCGGTGCGCCGCCCGACCCTTGCCAAGTCCCGCGCCTACCTCCACTCTCGCTGAGCGTTCTGCCCGACGGGCTCCGGTCCCCACTCACCGGGATCGGTGAGGCCGAACGCCTGGGCCCGATGACTCTCGAGACGATCCGCGCGTGGCTCGGCTCGACCAGGGCCACCATCGTCCCGGTGCTCGACCTCGGCCGCGGCGATGCCGAGGACGAGCACGATCCGCCGAGTGGATGCGGGAGAGCGTCGTCCTGCGGCGTCGACCACATCGAGTCGTACGTCGACCCCGACGACGGCGGCGCGCCGGCCAGACGGGGCCGTCCAACCGGCGCTGGGGCTACCGGCGTGAGCGTGACGGCACCTACACCTGGCGCGGGCCCCGCGGCCTCGCCTTCACGGTCACCCGCGACACCACCACTCGTCTGAGCGTCGTGTGAGCCTGGATCTGTCGGTCAGGTCTGCGTGACCTCCTGGACCACGCGCTCGTTGGGACCGCGTCACGGCCCCGACCGGAAGGCTTCCCATGCGCCGCACCCTCGCCGTTCTCGCCGTCGCCACCGTCGCGCTGACGACCGTCATGGCCGGCACCGGCCCGTCCGACGCGGCGAAGCGCCCACTGCGGTACGTCGCGCTGGGCGACTCCTACAGTGCGGCGAGCGGCCTGCTGCCGCCCGACCCGAGCAGTCCGCTGTGCGCGCGGTCGACAGCGAACTACCCCCACGTGATCGCGGCGAAGACGGGAGCGCGTCTGACCGATGTCACCTGCGGTGGAGCGGAGACCAAGGACTTCCAGCAGAGCCAGTACCCCGGCGTCGCCCCGCAGCTCGACGCCCTCCGCGCGGGCACCCGGCTGGTGACGATGACGATCGGCGGCAACGACAACAACACGTTCATCGGTGCCATCGTGAAGTGCGGCGCCGCCGGGCTGTCGACGCTCGGGCAGGGGAGCCCGTGCCAGGACACCTACGGCAACCAGTTCCGCCACGCCATCCGGCACTCGACCTACCCGGCGCTGGTCAAGGCCCTGAGGGCCGTGCACCGGCGTGCGCCGAGGGCGCGGGTCGCGATCCTCGGCTACCCGTGGATCCTCCCGAGAACGATCGGCTGCTTCGACAGGATGCCGATCGCCGAGGGCGACGTCCCCTACCTGCGCGGCGTGGAGTCCACCCTCAACAACGCCGTACGGCGTGCGGCCGCCGACACCGGCTCGCGGTACGTCGACTTCAGCCGCGTCTCCGAGGGTCACGACGCCTGCCGGCCGCCCGGTGTCCGCTGGATCGAGCCGGTGCTCCAGGGCACCAACCCGGTCGTCGTGCACCCCAACGCCCTGGGGGAGAGGCACCTGGCGAGGCGGACGATGCGGGTCCTGCACTTGGGCTGACTCAGCCCTCTTCGCCGGTCCTGCCGTCGAGGAGCTCGCAGGCGATGTCGAGATGACCCGCATGACGGGCGTACTCCTGCACGAGGTGCAGCAGGATCCACTGCAGCTGCGGAGCCGTCGCCTCCTCCCGGAAGCGTCCGGTCGGCCGCGAGACCTCCGTCAGCTGGTGAGCCTCCACGATCCGGCGGGTGCGCGCAGCCGCCGCGTCGAGCATCGCCTCCAGCTCGGCCGTCGGGAGCTCGAGGGTGACCCAGCCGTCGTCCTCCGCCCGGTCGCGCCACGGCCGGTCGATCTGCTCGCCGAGGAAACCCCACTCCAGCCATCGGCGCTCGACGTTGACCAGGTGGTGCACCAGCCCCGACGGCGTCCATCCGGAGGGCACGACCGAGCCCCTCAGCTGCTCGTCGCCGAGACCGGCGAGCTTGCCCGCGACGACACCCCGATAGAAGTCGAGATAGTCCAGCAACAGTCCCCGGAGGTCATCGGTCCGGGCGGGCTCCGGGAACGGCGCCCGAGAGCTCACCCCAGGACCCGTCGGGCGAGATCCACGTGGAAGCGCATCGACAGCAGGAGGTCGTCGACGTGGACCCGCTCGTTCGCGTTGTGGTAGCCGGCCTCGAGCACGTCGTTCGGGGTGGTCCGGAACGGGCTGAAGCCGTAGGCGTGCGTGCCGCCGGCGGCGCGCAGGTAGTTGCTGTCGGTGAAGCCGGTGCACAGGGTCGGCAGCATCACGCCCGGGTCCCCCTCGGCCTCCAGGAACGCCGCGATCGCGGTCGGCACCACCCCGTCGACAGGGGAGGACGTGGCCGGCACCATCGGCTCCGGCCACTCCAGCTCGTAGGGCAGGTCGGATCCCAGCAGCGACCGGACGCGGGCCTCGACGTCGGTCGGCGTCGTGCCCGGGTTGACGCGGCAGTCGACCTCGACGGTCGCCCGGGCCGGCATCACGTTGCGCTTGTTGGAGCCCCACAGCATCGTCGGGGCGAACGTCGAGCCCATCAGGGCCCGGATCGTCTCGCCGAGACCCTCGTACAGCGCCTCCGCCTCCGCCAGGGCCCGGGCCAGGTCCGCCTCGTCGCGGCCGAGCAGGGCCTTCAGCATCGCCATCGCCTCCGGGGCGGCCGACGGCTCGGGCAGCCCGTTCCCGAGCCGGGGGATGAGCCGAGCGAGCAGTGGTACGGCGTTCCGCCCCAACGTCGGCACCGAGGCGTGGCCGGCCTCGCCCACCGCGACGACCTGCACCGGCAGGGTGCCCTTCTCGCCGACCGAGTAGCAGATCATCTGCCGGCCGTCGGTCAGCGTGAGCCGCTCACCGCCGCCCTCGTTCACGCTGTGCGTGGGCCGGATGTCGGTGCGCTCTTCGAGCAGCCACCGCATGCCGACGTCCTCGAACCCGTCCTCCTCGTCGGCGACCGCGACGAACCACAGGTCGCCGCGTGGCCGGAAGCCGTTGCGTGCCAGCTCGGCCATCGCCACCGCCCGGGCCGCCACCTCGTTCTTCATGTCGACGGCACCGCGGCCCCACAGCCAGCCGTCGTCGTCGACCACACCCTCGAACGGCGGATGGGTCCAGTCCCGCGGGTCGCACGGCACGACGTCGGTGTGGCCGACGAACGCCAGGGACTCCGCTCCCTGACCGGCCGAGCCGGTCGAGACGCCCGGGATCCGCGCCACGACGTTCCCCCGGTGCGGGGTGCGGGCGACGACCTCGGCCTCGATGCCGAAGCCGGTCAGGTAGTCGACGAGGTACTCGGCGCAGCGCGTCTCGTTGCCGAGTCCCGGCTCGCGGGCGTTGGTGGTGTCGAGTCGGATGAGGTCGCGGGCGACCCGGATCACCTCGTCGTGGACGGACTCGTCGCTCATGACTCCAGTCCCAGCCGGTCGAGGATCCAGGCGTAGATCTCGGCCTCGTACGTCAGGTGGCCGATGCGACCCGAGGGACCGACATGCGCGCCGGCCTCGGTCTCGACCCGGAACAGCAGCCGTGGCGACCACACAGGATCCGAGTCGCGCAGGGCCGCCACCCACTTCGCCGGTTCGCGCACCATCACCCGTGGGTCGTGCACGGCGCCGGTCACGAGCAGGTCGGGGCGCGCGCCGGCCGCGGGCAGGTTGTCGTACGGCGAGTAGGAGCGCAGCCACTCGAACTGCTGGGGGATGCGCGGGTCGCCCCACTCCTCCCACTCGTTGACCGTCAGCGGGATCGACGCATCGAACATCGTGGTCACCACGTCGACGAACGGCACCTCGGCGACCACCGCCCGCCACCGGTCGGGGCGCTGGCTGAAGACCGCGCCCTGCAGGAGGCCGCCGGCGCTCAGCCCGCGCGTGGCGATCCGCGATCCGTCGACCAGCCCCTCGCGCTCGAGCGCGTCCGCCACGGCGGCCAGGTCGTCGAAGGTGTGCTGCTTGGTCGCCATGCTGCCGTCGAGCCACCACCGCCGGCCGCCCTCACCGCCGCCGCGGATCATGGCGTGCACCCAGACGACGCCGCGGTCGAGGACGCTGGGCAGGGCCGGATCCCACTCCGGCTCGTCGACGGCCTCGTAGGCCCCGTAGGCGTAGACCAGGGCCGGTGCAGAGCCGTCGAGCGGGGTGCCGCGGTGCCGCAGCAGGACGGCGGGGACCGGGGTCCCGTCGAGGCCCGGAAAGGTGCGTCGCTCGACGACGTACGCGTCCGGGTCGAAGCCGGGTGCCTCTCCCCGGTGCACCTCGGTCGCGTCGCCGGTGCGGAGGTCGACCGAGGACCACACCGGCGGACGGAGGTACGTCTCGTCGCACACGGTGACCGAGGTCGCGTCGAACAGCTCGTTGCGTGCGAGGTCGAGGAACCCGGCCTCCTCGCGGCTGCGCACCACGATCCCGGGGCCGGCGAGGTCGTCCGGGGCCAGGATCCGCAGCTGGTGACGACCGTCGGCCCGTGAGGCGAGCACGACGGCGTCGGCGAAGGCATCCACGCGCAGCAGTCGCTCGGCCGGGTCCTCGGCCCGCACCTGCGACCAGGTCGTGTGGTCCTGGCCGTGGTCGCCGGGGACCGGTGCGCCCATCAGCCGGAACTCCACGGCGTCGTCGTTGGTGACGATCAGCAAGGTGTCGCCGCCGGCGTGCTCGACGTCGTAGAGGACCCCGTGCCGGCGTCCGCCGACCGAGCGGGCGGGGGAGACCGGAGCGTGCGCGTCGACGACCCAGGCCTCGGCGGTCGACCGGCTGGTGCTCGAGATGACGACCAGGTCACCGCTGCGCGCGCCGCGGACGTCGAGGTCGAAGCGCGGGTCCGGGTCGGCGACGACCACGACGTCGTCCGCCTTGTCGGTCCCGAGGTGGTGGCGTCGCACCTCGCACGGCCGGTAGAGCTCGTCGTGCACGGTGTAGAAGAAGTGTTGCGAGTCCGCGCTCCAGGCGCACCCGTAGTAGCTGCGGGGCACCGTGTCCGCCAGGTCGGTGCCCGTCCGGAGATCCCGGAAGCGCAGCTCGAAGACCTCGTCGCCGTCGGTGTCGATGCTGTAGGCGAGCAGGTTCTCGTCGGGACTCACAGAAGTCACCCCGAGGTCGAGGTAGCCGGTGCCGCGATCCTCGGCGTTGATGTCGAAAAACAACGAGAACGATTCGGAATCGGTCGTTGACCCCGCGTCTGAATCGTGATTCAGTCGCCAGAGTTCGGCGTAGTCGCTGTTCGCGGGGTGCCTGGTCCAGTAGGTGAATCGTCTGCGGGACCAGGGGGCGGACTCGTCGTCGGTCGGTAGCCGGGACAACATCTCCGCCGTGAGAGCGGATTTCAGGGAGTCCAGATGGACAACGGACGCGTCGTAGAAGGCACGCTCGGCCATGAGGTGGTCGAGGACAGCAGGATCGTCGCCGCCGAGCCAGTGGTAGGGGTCGGGTCGCTGCACCCCGTGCTCGGAGTGGGCGAACGGCACACGCGCGGCCATCGGCGGCGCTGGAGCCTGCGAGGGACCGTCGGTCGGCGAGGTCGGCACGGCGGTCACCGTACCGCCGGAGCGTTCCTCGTGGCACTCGGGCTCGTGCTCGGCTCGCTCCTGCCGGCGATGGCGCTCGGCTCGACGGCCCAGGCCAAGGACAAGGTGGTCTTCCACGTCGGGATCCTCGGCGAGGGCGTCGACTCGCTGAACCCGTTCCTGGGCTTCCAGGCGCCGTCGTACGAGATGTGGGGCCTGACCTACGACTACCTGGTCGGCTACTCGATGACCGACATGTCGCCGGAGCCGGACCTCGCCACGAAGTGGAAGACGTCCGCCGACGGGCGCACCTGGACCTTCACGGTCCGCAGCGGCGTGAAGTTCTCCGACGGCGTCCCGCTGACCGCCAAGGACGTCGCCTACACCTACAACCGCGTGCTGCACGGGACCGTCGAGCAGTCGAACTGGCTGTCGTACCTGACCGGCGTCACCAGCGTCACCGCGCCCGACGACACCACCGTGGTGATGAAGCTGAAGAAGCCGATCGCGACGCTGCCGCTGCTGCCGATCCCGATCGTGCCCGAGCACATCTGGAAGAACGTGAGCGAGAAGGACATCAAGAGCTACGCCGCCGAGCCGAGCGGCGGCAAGCCGGTGGTCGGCTCCGGACCGTTCCGGCTGGTGCAGGGCACCGCCGACGGCTCGACGTTCAAGTTCGAGGCGAACCCCGACTACTGGGGCGGAGCGCCGCACCTCGACGAGGTCATCTTCCAGTTCTACAAGAACGACGACGCCGCGGTGCAGGCACTGATCAAGGGCGAGATCGACTTCGTCGAGGGCATCACCGCGCTCGAAGTGAAGAGCCTCCAGGGACAGCCCAGCATCACCGCGCACAACGGCAACTCCCCGGGCTTCGACGAGATCGCCTTCAACGCAGGCTCGATCGACGTCAAGACCGGCAAGCCGATCGGCAACCCGAACCCCGCCGTGCTCGACCCGAAGTTCCGGCACGCCCTCGGGTACGCGCTCGACCTGCCGACGCTGATCAAGAAGGTCTACCAGGGCGGCGGCCTGCCGGGCACGACGATCGTCCCGCCGAACTACAAGGCCTATCACTGGGAGCCGCCGGCCGACCAGAAGTTCACCTTCGACCTCGCCAAGGCCGGGCAGCTGCTCGACGAGGCCGGGTACAAGAAGGGCTCCGACGGGCTGCGGACACTGCCCGACGGCTCGCCGATCGGCACCCTGCGGCTCGCCGCCCGCTCCGACTCGCCGACGTCGCTGCACACCATGGACTACTTCAAGCAGTGGCTCAGCGACCTCGGGATCAAGTCGGACGTCTCGACGTACAGCTCCAGCCAGCTGACCGGCGTCATCTACAAGGGCAACTTCGACGCCTTCCAGTGGGGCTGGTACGTCGAGCCGGATCCGGACTCGATGCTCAGCTACATGACCTGCGGGCAGCGCAACGGCTCGTCGGACTCGTGGTACTGCAACAAGGCGTACGACAAGCTCTACAACAAGCAGCACGTGTCGACCGACCAGACGCAGCGTGAGGCCGAGATCAAGCAGATGCAGGAGATCCTGTACCGCGACTCGCCGTACCTTGTGACGGCGTACTCCTCGATCGGCGAGGCCGTGCGCAGCGACCGGTTCGCCTGCCTCGTGCCGCAGCCCAACCCCGGCGGCGTCTGGCTCGAGCAGTACGGCGTCTACAACTACATCCACATGAAGCCGGTCTCGGAGGCGAGCAACTGCGACTCCGCGACCGCCGGTGGCGAGCTCTCCGGAGCCGTCAAGGCGACCTCGTCGAGCGACAGCTCCTCCTCGACCGGGCCGTTCCTGATCGGGGCCGGAGTCGTGGTGGTCCTGCTGCTCGTCGCCGGTGGCATCACGATGATGCGCCGCCGGACGACGGTCGGGGACCGCGAATGACCTCACGTCGTCGGGCGAGCGTCGCGAGACGCCTCGTCCCTCGGCCGCTGGGGGAACACCGGTCCGGACCGCAGCGCCAGGAGGGTTCGTGAGCCTGGTCGCCGACCCGGGGCTGGTGTCCGAGAGCGAGGACGTCCAGACCCGGACCCGTGGCTATGCCTCCTACCTCGGACTCAAGGTCCTCGGCGCGATCGGGAGCCTGATGTTCATGCTGGTCGTGAACTTCTTCCTCTTCCGAGTGCTGCCGGGCGACCCGGCGCGCACGCTCGGTCGAGGGCGCCTGACGACCGACGCCCAGAAGGCCGCGTTCAACAAGGCCTACGGGCTGAACCAGCCGCTGCCGGAGCAGTTCTGGACGTTCCTGAAGAACACCGCCCACGGCGACCTCGGCATCTCGATCCAGTACCGGGTGCCGGTCTCGCACCTGATCTGGGAGCGCCTGTGGCCGACGGTCCTGCTGGTCGGCACCTCGACCATCCTGGCCACGGTCATCGGCGTCTACCTCGGGATACGGGGCGCCTGGAAGCGCGGAGGCAGGTTCGACAAGATCTCGACCAGCCTGTCGCTGACGCTGTACTCGATGCCCGAGTGGTGGCTGGGCCTGATGCTGATCGCCGGGCTGGGGGTCGGCTTCTGGTTCGTGCCGGGCATCTTCCCGACCGGGGGACTGCACTCGCCGGACGTCAATCCGAGCTCCCTGCACGGGATCCTCGACACCACCTGGCACCTCGTCCTGCCGGTGACCACGCTGACCTTGGCCTATCTGGCCGACTACTCGCTGATCATGCGCAGCTCGCTCCTGGACGAGCTCGGGGAGGACTACCTCCTGACCGCCCGCGCCAAGGGGCTGCGCGACGTGCAGGTGCGCAACCGGCACGCCGTACGCAACGCGATGCTGCCGACCACGACGATCATCGCCCTCAACATCGGGTTCGTCGTCTCGGGCGCGATCACGGTGGAGACGGTCTTCTCGATCCCCGGTCTCGGACTGCTGTCCATCGACGCCCTCCAGGCCCCCGACTTCTGGGTGCTGCAGGGCTTCTTCCTGGTGGCCAGTGCCGGCGTGATCCTGGCCAACCTCGTCGCCAACCTGATCTACGGCTGGCTCGACCCCCGGGTGCGGACGTGACGACGACGAACGAGAGCACCGGGACGGTGCCGGTCAGCGCGCGGCGGCTGACCCGACAGCGGCGAGTGGCCGCGTGGAAGCGCGGCTGGGCGCAGTTCCGCACCCACCGCAGCGGCATGGTCGGCCTCGGGATCCTGGTGTTCTTCGTGCTGGTGGCGCTGCTCGCCCCGATCCTGGCCAGCTCGCAGGGACTCGACGTCACCACCGCGAACGGGCCCGTCCTCGGGGCGCCGTCCGGTCACTATCTCCTCGGGACCGACGAGAACGGCCGGTCGGTGCTGACCCTGCTCATCTGGGGATCGCGGATCTCGCTGTTCGTCGGGCTGCTGGCCACGTTGATCTCGATGGTCATCGGGACCCTGCTCGGGCTGGTCTCCGGATACTTCGGCGGATGGATCGGTCGGATCACCTTCCGGCTCACCGAGTGGTTCCTGGTGATCCCGTTCCTCCCGCTGGCGATCGTGCTGGCGAGCGTGCTCGGTCGGTCCCTGTTCAACATCGTGCTGGTGATCGGCGTGACGTCGTGGCCGGGGACGGCGCTGCTGATCCGGAGCCAGACGCTCTCGATCAAGGAGCGGGCGTACGTCGAGCGCGCCGAGGCGATCGGTGCCGGTCGCTGGCACCAGATCGGCAAGCACGTGCTGCCGAACGTGATGCCGATGGTCTTCGCCAACACCACCCTGACCGTGGCGATCGCGATCCTCTCCGAGACGACGCTGAGCTTCCTGGGGCTGGGCGACCCGACCCGTACGTCGTGGGGGTCGATGCTCGACAGCGCCTTCGAGATCGGGTCCATCACGACCGGCTCCTGGTGGTACATCGTCCCGCCGGGCGTCTGCGTCGTCCTGGTCGTGCTCGCCTTCACCCTGATCGGGCAGGCCCTCGAAGAGGTCCTGAACCCGCGGCTGAGGGCACGCTCATGACCGATCCGTCGTTGCTCGAGATCCGCGACCTCCACGTCACCTATGCCACCGGGGAGGGGGCCCTGCCCGCCGTGCGCGGCGTCGACCTCACCGTCGACCGCGGCCAGATCGTCGGCGTGGCCGGAGAGTCCGGGTGCGGCAAGTCGACCCTGGCCAGCACGATCCTGCGCCTCCAGCCCGTCAACGCCACGGTGACCGGCGAGGTCCGCTTCAACGGCCGCGACATCCTGACCATGAAGTGGGGCGAGCTCCGAGCGGTGCGGTGGGCGGGCGCCTCGATCGTCTTCCAGGGTGCGCTGCACTCGCTGAACCCGGTGCACCGGATCGGCGCCCAGATCGCCGAGGCTCTGCACGTCCATTCCTCGGGTCTCGGCGAGACCACGGTGACCGGCCGCATCGACGAGCTGCTCGGGCAGGTCGGGCTCGACCCCGAGCGCGCCCGCGCCTACCCCCACCAGCTCTCCGGCGGGCAGAAGCAGCGGGTGATGATCGCGATGGCGCTGGCCTGCGACCCCGAGCTGGTCGTGGCCGACGAGCCGACCACCGCGCTCGACGTGATGGTGCAGGCCCAGGTGCTGTCGGTGCTCTCCGACCTGGTGCGCGACCGTGGCGTCGGGATGCTGATGATCAGCCACGACCTCTCCGTGCTCGCCGACCTCTGCGACCGGATCACGGTGATGTACGCCGGCCGCGTGGTCGAGGAGGGACCGGCCGCCAAGGTCTTCGCCGATCCTCTTCACCCGTACGCCGGCGCCCTGTCGGCGGCGTTCCCCAGGGTCGGCGACCCGGCCGCCCGCTTCGCGCCTGCGGGCCTCCCCGGCGACCCGCCCGACCCGCGTCACCTCGCGGGCGGGTGCTCGTTCGCCCCCCGCTGCCCGCGTGCCGCCGACGTCTGCCTGCCCGCCGAGCCGGAGCTCGTGACGTACGCCGAGGGGCGGGCTGCGGCCTGCGTCCGTATCGGCGAGCCCCGCTCGCCCGCCGAGCGAAGCCGAGACCACCATGCCTGACGCCTCCCTCCGGCCGAGCGGAGCCGAGACCACCACGACCGACCGCACGGCCGAGCTCTCGGCGACCGGGCTGCGGGTCGAGTTCCCCACCCGTTCGGGGCGCGTCGCTCGAGCGCTCGACGGCGCGGACCTGACGGTGCGCGCGGGTGAGGTGGTGGCCCTGGTGGGCGAGTCGGGGTCGGGCAAGACCACCCTGGCCCGGAGCCTGGTCGGCCTGACCCGTCCGGTCGCGGGTGAGATCCGCTGGGAGGGCCGGCCGATGGACCGCTCGACCCGCGGCCTCAAGGCGCTGCGACGGCACGTGCAGCTCGTGCTCCAGGACCCGCTCGGGGCGCTGAACCCGCGTCACACCGTCTACGAGTCGGTGGCCGAGGGCCTGCGCATCCACAAGCTCGTCGCCCGCTCGGGCAGGACCGAGACCGAGCTGGTGGCGGCGGCTCTGTCGTCGGCCGGTCTGCGTCCGCCGGAGAGCCTGTTCCTGCGCTACCCCCACGAGCTGTCCGGTGGCCAGCGACAGCGGGTCCTGATCGCCGGCGCGCTCGCCGTGCAGCCGCAGCTGCTGATCGCCGACGAACCGGTCTCGAGTCTCGACGCGTCCATCCGCGGCGAGATCCTGGCGTTGCTCCTGAAGCTCCGAGACGAGCTCGGGCTCGGCGTGCTGGTGGTCACCCACGATCTCGGACTGGCCTGGAACATCGCCGACCGGATCGCGGTGATGTACCTCGGCCGGGTCGTCGAGGCGGGGCCCACGGAGGAGGTGCTGACCGACCCGCAGCACCCCTACACCCAGGCGCTGCTGTCGGTCGTTCCCGAGATGGACCGCCTCGAGCCCATCGTGCTGCGGGGCGAGATCCCCGACCCGACCCGCATCCCGTCCGGCTGCCGTTTCCACCCCCGCTGCCCCGCGCTCGCGTCGGGCGAGGCCGACCCGGTCGCCGACGCCTGCCGCGGGACGTCCCTGCCCGTCTTGTCCGGTGATCCGAACGGCCACCGGTGTGCCTGTCATCTGGTGGACTGGAGACTCTCGACCGACCCCGAGGAGGTGTCGTCATGACCCTGCAAGCCGCGCTTCCGCGAGAGCTGTACGTCGATCCCGCCGCCTGGGTCGACGAACGCGAACGGGTCCTGATGGGGGAGTGGTCGTGCGTCGGCCGGGTCGCCGACCTCGGTCTCCAGGAGCCCGAGCGGGTCGCCGTCGTCGAGGTTCTCGGGGAGTCGCTGGTGGTCACCTCGGACGCCCACGGCGCCCTGCACGCGGCGTACAACGTGTGCCGTCATCGCGGATCCCAACTGTTCCCGACCGAGCCCGGCTCGCAGCCCCAGCTTTGCGGCGCGAAGTCGATCCGGTGCCCGTACCACTCGTGGACCTATGCCCTGGACGGCTCGCTCCTGCGCGCCCCGCACACCGAGGAGGGCGACCTCGAGCCGGCGGAGTTCGGGCTGCATCCCGTGGGCGTCGAGGCGTGGGGCGGGTTCGTGTTCGTGCACCCGTCGCCGGCGACCGCCGCGCCCCTGGCCGACAGTGTCGGACGGGCGACGCGCACGCTGGCGAACTACGACCTCGCCGCGCTGGTCACCGGGCTCACCCTCCACTACGACGTCGTCGCCAACTGGAAGGTCCTCGCGGAGAACTACAACGAGTGCTACCACTGCGGCCCGGTGCACCCCGAGCTGTCGCGGCTGGTGCCGTCGTTCGCCGGCGGCGGTCGCGGGCTCGACTGGGACGCCGGCATCCCGCATCGCGAGGGCGCCTGGACGTTCACGATGTCCGGCACGACCGACCGGGCGCCGCTGCCCGGCCTCGACGAGGACGAGCGCACCCGGCACAAGGGCGAGCTGGTCTATCCCAACCTGATGCTCTCGTGCTCCGCCGACCACGTGGCCGCCTTCACGCTGACCCCGCAGGCCATCGACCGGACGCGGATCGAGTGCCGTCTGCTGTTCGCCGCCGACGAGCTCGCGAAGCCGACGTTCGACCCGTCCGACGCCGGCGACTTCTGGGACCTGGTCAACCGCCAGGACTGGGCTATCTGCGAGTCCGTGCAGCGCGGCATGTCCTCGCGGGCCTATACCCACGGGTGGTTCGCGCCGATGGAGGACGACTCCGCGGACATCCGCCGCTGGCTCCTGCCGCGGCTCGCCCCGTCGGTCGAGCCTGTCGAGACCCCGGATGACTGAGCCGGGCCGCCAGAGGGCCGAGACAGCCACTCCGCGAACTCCCGAAGGATCGGTGGAGGTCGACTACGTCGTCGCCGGGCTCGGCGCGCTCGGCTCCGGCGCCGCATGGCAGCTGGCGACGCGCGGGCACTCGGTGGTGGGGCTCGAGCAGTTCGAGCTCGGGCACAGCCGTGGCGCCTCCCACGACACCTCGCGCATCCTGCGGCACAGCTACCACACGCCGGCCTACGTCCGGCTGACGCAGGAGGCGTACGACGACTGGGCGCGGCTGGAGGCCGAGTCGGGAGAGACTCTGGTGACCGTCGCCGGCGGGCTGGACCTGTTTCCCCCGGACTGTGCGATCAGCCCGGACGACTACGTGGGGTCGCTGCGCGCATGCGGCATCGCCTTCGAGGAGCTGGACGTGGGCGAGATCAGGCAGCGGTGGCCGCAGTTCCATCCGCCGGCGGGCACGCTGGGGCTCTACCAGGAGCGCGGAGCGATCGTGCCGGCGGCGCGGGGCACCGCGGCCATGCAGCGGCTGGCGGCCGAGGCGGGCGCCACGCTCGTGGGCTCGACCTCGGTCACCCGGGTGACCGACCACGGCTCGCACGTCGTGGTCGAGGCCGGGGACACGGCGTACACCTGTCGTGGGGTGGTCGTGGCGGCCGATGCGTGGACCAACCAGGTGCTGGCCGGGCTCGGGGTCGAGATCCCGTTGACGGTCACCCTGGAGCAGCCGACGTACTTCCAGCCGGCCGACCCCGCGGCGTACGAGGACCTGCCGATCTGGATCTGGATGGACGAGCCGTCGTACTACGGCTTCCCCTGCTACGGCGAGCCGACGGTCAAGGCCGCCCAGGACTGCGGTGGTCCGACCGTCGACCCCGACGACCGCACCTCCGAGCCGGACCCCGAGATGCGCGACCGGCTGGCCGCGTTCATGGGCTCGCTGCTGCCGGGCTCGGGTGACGTCGTGCGGTCGCTGCGCTGCCAGTACACGCTGACCCCCGACCGCGACTTCGTGCTCGCACCGGTGCCGGGCCACGGGTCGGTCGTCGTCGGGCTCGGCTCTGCGCACGGCTTCAAGTTCGCCCCGACCTTCGGGCGGGTCCTCGCCGACCTGGTGACGACGGGGGAGACGACCTCCGACGTGTCGGGCTTCGGCTTCGACCGCCCGGGCCTCACCGACCCGGCGTACGAGGCGAACTGGATGGTGTGAGCGCGGTTCCGAGGCCCGAGCACTGATCGACGATCACCCGGTCTCGTCGTCTCCTGCGGTGAGCAGGTGCATGCGCTCGCCCGGCCGCCCGAAGATGCTCAGCACCTCCGCCGGGCCGTCGCCGGTGCTGCCGAACCAGTGCGGGACCGAGGTGTCGAACTCGACCGCCTCGCCGGTGCCGACCACGAGATCCCGCGGGCCGAGGACGAGTCGCATCCGACCGGACAGGACGTAGAGCCACTCGAAGCCGTCGTGGGTCCGGGGCTTCGGCGTCGTCTGGGACGTCGGGATCACGATCTTCCAGGCCTGGATGCCGCCGGGACGACCCGCCAGCGGGATGACCGTACGGCCGTTGAGGCGACGGGGCTTGAGCCGGATGCGGGGGTCGCCCACGTCGGGGGCGCCGACCAGGTCGTCGAGCGGGACCCGATAGGTCTGGGCGAGCGGTAGCAGGAGCTCCAGGCTCGGCCGACGCTGACCGGTCTCCAGCCGCGACAGCGTGCTCTTGGAGATGCCGGTCAGCCGGGCGGCCTCGGTGAGCCTGAGACCGCGCTCGTCGCGGATGCGCCGCAGGCGGGGACCGACCAGCTCCAGGGCCGTGGTGACGCCGGACGTGTCGTTCACGGGTCCATGGCACCACGCCCGGCCCGCCGGGGGTGCGACGATTCCCGGAAATGGCAACAACCGTTGGCGATCGGCGCGGCGTCGCGGAGCCTGGGCGACATGCACACCTACGACGTCGCCGTGATCGGCGGAGGGGCGGCCGGCCTGTCCGGCGCCCTGGTCCTGACCCGTGCCCGCCGCTCGGTCCTCGTCATCGACGCGGGTCACCCGCGCAACGCACCGGCCGCAGCGATGCACGGCTTCATCGGACGCGACGGGACGCCACCGGCGGACCTGCTCGCGGATGCCCGCCGCGAGGTCACGTCGTACGGCGGGACGCTCGTCCGCGGCACCGTGACCGACGTGGCGACGGCCGACGACGGTCGCCTGCTCGTCACGCGCGACGACGGCGACGTGGTCGCGGCTCGTCGGGTCCTGCTCACCACCGGACTCCATGACGAGATCGTCGACGTTCCGGGTGCCCACGAGCGGTGGGGACGCGACGTCCTGCACTGCCCGTACTGCCACGGCTACGAGGTGCGCGACCAGAAGCTCGGCGTGCTCGGTGGTACGCCCGCGTCGGTGGACCACGCGTTGCTGCTGCGGCAGTGGTCGGGGGACGTCGTCTACTTCGCGAACGGTGCGGCGATCGAAGACGCCGATCGGGAGCGGATGGTCGCGCGTGCGATCGGCGTCGTCGAGGAACCGCTACGGCGCCTGGTGGTGCGCGACGACCGGCTGGCCGGCGTCGAGCTGGCCGACGGCCGGGTCGTCGCCCGCTCCGCGGTGTTCGTCCGACCGCGACTGATACCGCACCACGACCTCCTGACGGGCCTCGGCTGCACCCTCGACGACGACGGCTGGCCGGTCGTCGACCCCACAGGGCGTACCAGCGTGCCCGGCGTGTGGGCGGCGGGCAACGCCGCCGACCCCAGAGCCCAGGTCGTCACCGCCGCCGGCCAGGGCTCCGCCGCCGCCATCGCGATCAACGCCGACCTCGTCGAGGAGGACACCGCCCGAGACGTCCTCGCCCACCGGGCCGGACTCCCCGCCTGACCGGCACGTCGTACCGCCGATCCACCCGCACGCTCCACTACAGAGAAGAGGATTGTCATGTCCGACACCGCCCCCGTATCCGTCCCCCCGCCGACCCAGCACCAGCTCGCGCTGATGATCTGGGTCGCCGTCTTCCCGACCCTGACCGTCATCAACCTCGCCCTCGGCGACTGGCTGCACACGATGTCGGCCGTCACCCGCACCTTCGTGCTCGCCACCATCGCCGTGCCGATCGTGATCTACGGCGTGATGCCCCGCCTGCACCGGCTCCGGGCCCGGCTGATCACCGGTCGTGCCTGACCGCCGGGGAATCCTGCAAGGTTGGAGAAGACCTTCGAGGTCGATGTCGAAGGGCCCGGCGGTTGTTCGACGTAGGTGCGCAAGGAACTCTTCCCACCACTGAACAGGAGTGATCGAGATGCCGCGTTTCATGGGATTCGTGAGGATGGAAGAAGGCGTGGGTACGCCGCCGCAGGCGCTGTTCGAGGCCATGGACGCCTACATCGGCGAACGGGCCGCGTCGGGGGTGTTCCTCGACGGTGGCGGTCTGTACGGCACCGAGGACGCCGTGAACTTCGTGGTCCGCCAGGGCAACGTCAGCCGGGTCGACGGACCGTACGCCGAGGCCAAGGAGGTCGTCGGGGGCTGGGCCATCATGGAGTACGACACGCTCGAGGAGGCCGTGACCGATCAGCAGGCGTTCGCCGAGCTCCACGCGAAGCACTGGCCCGAGGTCACCGTGATCTCGACCCTGCGCCAGATCTCCACCGGACCGGAGGCGCCGGGCGACTGAGCGGGGATCGGGACGCGCCGGATCCGCAGCGCTTGCACCGCGCCGCGGAGGCAGCCGCCAGCCCGGCGAGCCACGGTGACGCTCGCGACGCTGCGAATCGGTGGATCCCGCTCGAGCCCGGACCTCAGCGGGGGATCGACTCCTCCCAGGTGCGCGTCGCGACCTCCTCGCTGTTGAGGGTCGCGAGGGTCCAGATCCGGACGTCGTACGACGTGGGCGTGACGTCGAGAGTCAACCCCGACCGCACCGTCACCTCGAGACCCGGCCAGGTCAGCTCGAACGTCGAGTTCGCCGAGGCCCGCTGGGCGAAGGTGCGGTTGTCGACCGAGACCTCACCGAGGTAGAGCTCGTGGGCGGTCCCGTCGTACGGCGTGGCGTAGCGCGAGTCCGACCGGGTCGTCGCCGACGTCACGCGCGAGAGCACGTCGTGGTGGATCGCCCACCCCACGCCCTCAGCGGACTCCGACGAGTGCTCCGCGCCGGGACCGAACGTCGGCGCTGGGTGCTCACCGTCGAGGAACGGCAGCGTGAGCGACGCCGTCCGGACCGTGATCGTGACCGGGGCCGGGGGAGCGACCGTGTTCGGCCAGTCGGCGCCGGCGACCGAGACCCGCAAGGTGTTGCCCGGCGTCCACTCGTAGGCGCAGGCGTCGAGCACCACCTCCACCTCGACCTCGTGGCCCGGCACCAGCGGGGACGGCGAGCCGTGCACCCCGCCTCGGTAGGCCAGGTCGACGGAACCGCGCGTGACCAGCGCCGACGTGCCGTCGGGGAAGACGTCGCAGAGCTTGACCGACAGCGACGCCGCGGGCTCGGTCGCCCAGAGGCGGGCCCGGAAGACGGGGTGACCGACGACGGCCGCCGGTGGTGGCTCGACCTCCCAGGTCAGCGAGCGCTCGTCGTCGAGCCGCTGGTCGGCGGAGAGCCCCCAGGGCAGATGCCCGGCACAGTCGATCCAGGCCGCCGTGCCGACGTCGGCCGCGACCGCGAGCGTCGCCGGCGCATGCAGGTCCAGCGTCATCGCGGTGACCGGCGGCACCGACGGGAGGGTGACCCAGTGCCCCTCGTGCAGGTCGAGGTCGACCTCGGGCCTGGTCGACGTACGGACGAACACGTCGAGCCGGTCGGCGTGCTCGCCCTCGCCTCGCAGCCAGTGGTCGAACCAGCCCGCCAGCTCCGTCTCGAAGTCGATCCGGGGCCCCGGCATCGCGGTCGTCGGGTCGGCGTGCGCCCAGGGCCCGGCCAGGAGCCGGTGCGGTACGCCGTGCCGGGCCAGCTCGGCGACCGTGCGGAAGGAGTTGTTGCGGTAGCCGTCGGCCCAGCCGGCCACGAGCATCACCGGGCAGCCGATGCGTTCGTAGCCCGACGTCGTCCCGCCGGCCCGCACCGACCCGTGGTCCCAGTAGGGGCCGTGCCGGTTCTCCCGCAGCCAGGTCAGCAGCCACGGCTCGTTGGTCGCGAGCCGGCGCTCCCACTCGGTGCCCCAGTCGTCGCCCCAGACCGCGGGCACGGGCGGCAGGACGTTCATCGGCGTCATGTAGTGGTCGTAGTCGACCAGGTCCACGAGCCGCAGCGCGCCACCGCGCCAGTGAACGTCGTCGGTCCAGCGGTCGTCGGTCGCGTAGATCGCGCAGATCGCCTTCAGCTCCGGCGGCCGCTCCATGGCGATCTGGAGGGAGTTGAACCCGGAGTACGACGTGCCCCACATCCCGATCTGCCCGTCGCACCAGTCCTGCGCTGCCAGCCACGCGAACGCATCCGGCAGATCGCGCTGCTCGGCCTCCTGGTACTCGTCCAGGGCGTCGCCCGGCGACGACCCGGTGCCGCGCACGTCGATCCTGGCCACGGCGTACCCGTGCTTCTCGCACAGGCGGCGGTAGCCCTCGGCGTACGACGAGGTCAGGTCGTCCTTGCGGTAGGGCAGCGCCTCCACCAGGCAGGGCTGCGGCCCGGCCGACTCGTCGGACAGGTACAGCGTCGCGGCCAGCCACGAGCCGTCGCGGACCGGGATCCGGACCTCCTCCTCCCTCATGCGAGCAGGTCCAGGACGGCCCTGGTGTGCGCCGACTCGCTGGTGTTCCCGTCGCGCCCGGTCACCGTCGGTGCAGTGAACATCGAGTTCAGCACCGCCTCCTCGGACGCCTCGACCACAGCCGCGAACAGCGGGTCGAGCGCCCGCCCCGTCATCACCGGCGTGCCGTCGGGCTTGCCGTCGCGGTCCATCCGCATCCCGGTCCCGAACGCCATGAAGATCTCGCCGCTGCCGTGGTGGGCGACCGATCCGGCGCGGGCCAGCCCGAGCCCGACCCGGCGCGCGAGCCGGGCGCAGGAGGCGCCGTCGACCGGGGCGTCGGTGACGACGATCCCGATGCACGACCCGGCAGGCTTCCGCTCGTCCGTCGAGCCGTCTCCGTTCGTCGAGCCTGTCGGTACCTCCGGCCCCAGCGTGCGGCCCACCGGGATGCCGCCCACGACGAGCTCCTGGCGCTGTCCGAAGTTCGTCATCAGCAGCACCGCGACCGTGTGGTCGCCGACCACGCGCGACGCCGTACCGATGCCGCCCTTGAACCCGAGGCAGGACATGCCGGTGCCGGACCCGACGGCGCCCTCGTCGGGCGCCGTCGAGGAGCCGCGCGACGCCATCGCCGCGCCGTACGCCGCCACCACGTCGTCGTGCTCGACCTGCATCCGCCGGGCGTCGTTGAGCCACGAGTCGTCGCACTCGGCGACCACCGGGATGATGAAGTCGGTGGCGCTGGACGGGTTCGCCTCGAGCTCGATCCGGCAGGCGGAGTCGTAGACGCGGCCGAGCTGGAGGGTCGAGGTGAGGTAGACCGGCGTCTCGGCCGAGCCCCACTCGGCCGCGGTGATGAAGCCGGTGCACTCGCCCGCGCCGTTGAGCACCGCCCCGCCCGCGGGCACCAGGCGGGAGAACGCGTCCTCGGCCAGCACCAGGCAGGTCACGCCGGTGCGCGCCGTCCCTCGTCCCTCGGGCGGCGCCGGCTCGTCGCGGGACACCGTCGCGTGCCCGAGCCCGACCCCCGGGACGTCGAGCACGGAATTGGTCGGTCCGGTCGGGAGGGATCCGATCACGATCCCCAGGTCGCGCGCACGAGGCATGGGCTCATCCAACCAGGACTGAACAGCGGTACAGAACCCTCTGCCATGCTTCGCTCATGCCGATCCCCGTCGTCTGGTCTCCCGAGACGCGCCGCCACGAGCCGATGCGCGAGGTCTGGGTCGGGGTCCCGACCGAGGGCACCGAGCTGCCGGAGCGGGTCGACCGGATCCTCGCGGCCACCGCCGGCCACGAGCGGGTCGAGGCCACGGCCCACGACGACGAGGTCCTGCGCCGCGTCCACGCGCCGGCGTTCGTCGACCACCTGTCCACCATCCACGCCGCGTGGATGCAGGGACCGTACGTCGAGCTCGTCGGCCAGGACCGCGTCGTCCCCTACGTGTTCCCCACCCCGGCGATGACCCAGGGCATGCCGCCGACGCGGGCGGCGGCGACGCACGGCCGGGCCGGGCAGTTCGGCTACGACACGATGACGCTGGTGGGGGCCGGCACCTGGGAGGCTGCGCGCGCCGCCGTCGACTGCGCCCTGTCCGCGGTCGACCTGGTCGGCGCGGGCGCCGCAGCGGCGTACGCGCTCTGCCGCCCTCCCGGCCACCACGCCACCCGTGACGGCTACGGCGGCTCCTGCTACCTCAACAACGCCGCCGTCGCCGCCGAGGCGCTGCGCGACGCGGGACACGCGACCGTGGCGGTCGTCGACCTCGATGCCCACCACGGAAACGGGACCCAGGCGATCTTCTGGGAGCGGGCCGACGTGCGGTACGGATCGCTGCACGTCGACCCCGGCGCCGGCTGGTTCCCGCACTTCTTCGGCCATGCCCACGAGACGGGCGCCGGGCCGGGGGAGGGCGCCACCCGCAACCTCCCGCTGGCCGAGGGCGCCGGCGACGGCCCGTGGCTCGAGGCGGTCCGCGGGCTCACGGCGTACGCCGCGGGTGCCGACGCCCTGGTCGTCTCGCTCGGCGTGGACGCCGCCGCCGAAGACCCCGAGAGTCCGCTGCAGGTCACCGCGGACGGGTACGCCGCCGCCGGGCGGCTGCTCGGCTCTCTCGGCCTGCCGGCGGTGGTCGTGCAGGAGGGTGGCTACCACCTGGACACGATCGGCGGCCTGGTGGCGGCGTACCTCGACGGCCACGAGCAGGGGCGCGCCGGATAGCGTCGCGGGATGAGCAAGCGCATCGCCGTCGCGGTCCTGGTCGACGAGCGCGGGTGGCTGCTGCTGCAGGAGCGCGACGAGCACGCGCCGGTCAACCCCGACGAGTGGTCGTTCGTCGGTGGTGCCGTCGAGCCGGGGGAGAGCGAGGCCGAGGCCGCGGTCCGTGAGCTCGCCGAGGAGACCGAGATCACCGGCGTCGACCTGTCCCACGTCGAGACGCTGCACTACTTCTGCGACGACTGCGACGAGGACCACGACGTCGCGCTGTACCTCGCCCTCACCGACCTCACCGACGCCGACGTGGTCTGTCACGAAGGCAGGCGGATCGTGTTCGTCGACCCGCGCACCATCCACACGCTGCGATGGGGCGCGGGCATGGTGCACGGGCTCCCGCGCATCATCGGCCACCCCGCGTACGTGGCGCGCTTCGGGCGAGTCGAGCCGCACGGGTTCGGCTGCGTGCTGCTGGTGGACGCGCACGGGCGGCTGCTGCTGCAGGAGCGCGACGAGCACGCCCCGATCGACCCGGACAGATGGGGCCTTCCCGGGGGCCACCTCGAGCCGGGAGAGTACCCCGAGGCCGGCGCCTACCGGGAGGTCGAGGAGGAGACCGGGGTCCGGCTCGAGCCGGGATCACTGGAGCGGTTCGACACCTTCGAGATCTTCCACCCGAGCTACGGCTCCGTCGACAGGGTGCATCTCTACGTCGCGCGCGTCGACCTGACCGACGCCGACATCGACTGCCACGAGGGCCGGCAGATCGTCTTCGTCGACCCCGACCTGGCCCGGCACCTCGACCTCACGATGACCGGTGTCCTCGCGGTCCCGGCGTTCCTGGGGTCCGAGGCATACCGGCGGCTGACGCGCTGAGCCGCTCGGTGCCAGGCGGCGCACCCCGCGGCGGCGCCGTGCCCGCGACTCGGGCCTCGCCGGCCCGCGTCTAGACTCGGTGCGACCGCGTGACCGGATGAAGGGACGTCGATGGGACTGCTGCAGCAGGTGTCCTCACCTGCCGATCTGCGCGACCTCACCGACGACCAGCTGGACACCCTGGCCAGCGAGATCCGCGACGAGCTCGTCCGCACCTGTGCCCCCCGCGGTGGCCACCTCGGTCCCAACCTCGGGGTCGTCGAGCTGACGCTGGCCATCCACCGCGTGTTCGACTCACCGCGCGACCGGGTCGTGTGGGACACCGGACACCAGGCCTACGTCCACAAGATGCTGACCGGACGGGCCGGCCGCTTCGACACGCTCCGCACCGAGGGCGGCCTGTCGGGCTACCCGAGCCGTTCGGAGTCCGACCACGATCTCGTGGAGAACTCCCACGCCTCCACCTCCCTTTCCTACGCCGACGGGCTGGCCAAGGCGTTCGCCATCCGCGGCGACGACCGCCATGTCGTCGCGGTGATCGGCGACGGCGCCCTCACCGGCGGCATGGCCTGGGAGGCGCTCAACAACATCGCGGTGGGCAAGGACCGCAAGCTGGTCATGGTCGTCAACGACAACGGCCGGTCCTACCAGCCCACGGTCGGCGGCCTCGCCTCCCACCTGGCGACCCTGCGGACCAACCCGCGCTACGAGGAGATGCTCGACCTCGTCAAGAAGCGCCTGAACAAGGTCAAGGGCGTCGGCCCTGCCGTCTACGACGCGCTGCACGCGATGAAGAAGGGCATGAAGGACGCGCTCGCCCCCCAGGGGATGTTCGAGGACCTGGGCCTGAAGTACGTCGGACCCATCGACGGCCACGACCGCACCGCCGTCGAGCAGGCGCTGGTGCAGGCCAGGCGGTTCGGGGGGCCGGTGATCGTGCACGTGATCACGCACAAGGGCTTCGGCTACAACCCCGCCGAGCGCAACGAGACCGACCAGTTCCACCAGATCGGGGCGTTCGACGTCGAGACCGGCGAGGCGCGCCCGGCCGGCCGGGTCTGGACCGACTACTTCTCCGAGGAGATGGTCGCCCTCGGCCGCGAGCGCCAGGACATCGTCGGCGTCACCGCCGCGATGCTCTACCCGGTCGGGCTGGACCGCTTCGCCGCGGCGTACCCCGACCGGACCTTCGACGTCGGCATTGCCGAGCAGCACGCCGTCACCAGCGCCGCCGGACTGGCGATGGGCGGGATGCACCCGGTGGTCGCGATCTACGCGACGTTCCTCAACCGCGCCTTCGACCAGGTGCTGATGGACGTCGCCCTGCATCGGTGCGGGGTGACGTTCGTGCTCGACCGGTCGGGAGTCACCGGCACGGACGGGGCCAGCCACAACGGGATGTGGGACCTCTCGATCCTCCAGGTGGTGCCCGGGCTGCGCATCGCGGCCCCCCGCGACGGCGCGCGCGTGCGCGAGCTGCTGCGCGAGGCGGTCGCGGTCGGCGACGCGCCGACGGTGGTGCGGCTGCCCAAGGGGGCCCCTCCCGACGACATTCCCGCGACCGACCGGGCCGGTGGCTGCGACGTGCTCCTACGTCGCGGCGCCAAGGACGTCCTCGTCGTCGCGGTGGGCTCGATGGCGGCCGTCGGCGTCGACGTCGGCGACCGGCTCGCGGCGCAGGGGATCGGGGTCACGGTCGTCGACCCGCGCTGGGTCAAGCCCGTCGACCCGGCTCTGGTCGGGCTCGCGCGCGATCATCGGCTCGTGGTCACCATCGAGGACAACGGCGTGGTCGGCGGCGTCGGCGCGACGCTCCTCCAGGTCCTGAGCACGGAGGGCGTCACGACCCCGTTCTCGTTGCACGGCATCCCCCAGGAGTTCCTCCAGCACGCCGAGCGCCAGGCGATCCTGGACCGCATCGGGCTCAACGCCCAGACCATCGCCCGCGGGGTCGTCGAGCGACTCGCCGCCGAGGGTCACGAGCCGCTGACGATCACCGAGCGCGCCACGAGCGACTGAGGCGCCATGAGGCCTCGGAATAGGCTGGAGCCCGAGGACGCTGAACCGTGTCCCGACCCGAGAGGTTCCCGTGTCCGATCCCGAACGGCTGGTCCACATCGTCGACGACGTGCCCGAGCTCGACGGCCCCACCGAGCTCTCGATGGTGCTCGTCCTCGACGGGTTCCTCGATGCCGGCAACTCGGGCGCGATCGCCGGCCGTCACCTGGTCAACGAGTCCGGCGGCGGACGCGTGGTGGCGACGTTCGAGGTCGACGAGTTCCACGACTACCGTGCCCGCCGGCCGGCGATGTCGTTCGTCCGCGACCACTACGAGCAGTACGACGCACCCCGCCTGGTGGTGCGGCTGCTCTCCGACGACTCGGGTACGCCGTACCTGCTCATGCACGGGCCCGAGCCGGACAACAAGTGGGAGGCGTTCGCCGCGGCCGTGCAGCACGTCGTCGAGCGACTGGGAGTGGGGCGGGTGATCGGGCTCGGCGCAGTGCCGATGGCCGTGCCGCACACGCGGCCGATCGCGATCACCCACCACGCGAACAACCCCGCGCTCCTCTCGACCGACAGCCCCTGGCGCGGCGAGCTGCGCATCCCCTCCAGCGCGCAGGCGCTGCTCGAGGTGCGGCTCGGCGAGTCCGGTCACGACGCGATGGGGTTCGTCGCCCACATCCCGCACTACCTCGCGCAGCTGGACTACCCGGAGGCGTCGGTGTCGTTGCTCGAGCACGTCGAGCGCGCGGCCGGGATCGCGGTCGACCTCACCGACCTGCGGACCGCCGGCCGTGAGCGCGACGAGGAGATCGCGACGTACCTCGCGTCGAACGCCGAGGTGCTCGAGGTGGTCTCGGCCCTCGAGCAGCAGTACGACGCGTTCGCGCGCGCCGAGCAGGAGGGCAGCAGCCTGCTCGCCGCGGACGAGCCGATCCCGACCGGAGAGGAGATCGGCCGGCAGTTCGAGCAGTTCCTGGCCGGCCTCGACGGCCCGGAGGGCGACAGCTGATGCCCTCGTCCGCCGCGGAGCTCGTCGAGCTCCTCGACATCGAGACCCTCGACACCAATCTCTTCCGGGGCGGCAGCCCCGACACCGACCGGCAGCGCGTGTTCGGGGGCCAGGTCGCCGCGCAGGCGCTGATCGCGGGCATCCGGACCGTCGACGCGGGTCTGGGCGTGCACTCGTTGCACGCCTACTTCCTGCGTCCCGGGGACACGGCGATCCCGATCATCTACGACGCGGAGCGGATCCGGGACGGCCGGTCCTTCGAGACCCGCCGGGTCGTCGCCCGCCAGCACGGGCACCCGATCTTCTACCTGACGGCCAACTTCCAGCGCCCCGAGGACGGCTTCGAGCACCAGGACGCCATGCCCGAGGTCCCGGGTCCCGACGAAGGCATGACCTTCGCCCAGCTCTACGAGCTCCGCTCCGGTGACAAGCGGTCGGCGAGCGAGTGGGCCAAGGAGTGGGCCGCCCTGGACACCCGCTACCTCGGCAACTCGTCGTACCCGGGCGGCACGCACCTGGCCGAGGACGCGGACCGGAGGGCGCGCGCCCAGCTGTGGGTGCGGGTCAACGGGGAGCTCGGCGACGACCCGGTGGTGCACACCGCGGCGTTCACCTACGCCAGCGACCTCACGCTCCTGGGGGCCGCGCTGGTGCCGCACGACATCGAGATCGGCTCGCCGGAGCTGATGCCCGCCTCGCTCGACCACACGATCTGGTTCCACCGGCCGTTCCGGGCCGACCGGTGGTGGCTCTACGACCAGTGGTCACCGTCGGCGAGCGGCGGGCGCGGACTGTCGCTCGCACGGGTGTTCACCGAGGACGGCGTCCTGGTGGCGACCGTCGCCCAGGAGGGCCTGATCCGCCGACGCACCCGGTGACCCCGCGTCCGCGGGCTACGAAGCGGCCCGGGTGCGACCGATCACGTGCGGGGCGCCGCTCCTCGGCGAGGTGAGCGCGAAGGCGATCCCGCCGTCCTCGACCGGGTCCTGGCCGAAGGCCACGGTTCCGGGCAGCAGGATCGGCTTCTTGAACGCCGCCTCGACGGTGACCGCGTCCGGGAGGCGGTTCTCGAGGGCGGCCACGCAGCGGGCGAGGCTCCACATGCCGTGCGCGATCTGGTGCGGGAAGCCGAACGCCTTCGCGGTCAGCGAGTAGAGGTGGATCGGGTTGTGGTCGCCGGACACCGCGGCGTACCGCCGGCCGGTGTCGCCGCCGAGTCGCCACGTGACCCGCCCCGGTACGACGTGGTCGGGCGCGTCGGTCGTGCCCTTCTCGCGCGGCGAGTCCGTCGAGAGCACGTCGGACCGACCCAGCCGCAGGTAGGTCGAGGTGCTCTCCCACACCGTCTCCCCTCCGGCGGTCGCCGAGGCGAGGAAGTCGACGACGCGACCCTTGGGGTGGGGGCGGATCGCGGACGCGCGGACCTCGATCACCAGGCTCTCCCCGACCGCGACCGGCTGGTGCCGGGTGATGGTGTTGGCCAGGTGCACGGTCCCGATGGCGGGGAAGGGGAACTCCGGTGACGACATCACCGCCATGTGCAGTGGAAAGGCGAGCACATGGGGAAACGTCAGCGGAGCGGTGTCGCCGCGCGTGAAGCCGCACACCTCGGCGTACGCCGCCACCTGCTGCCGGGTGACCGTCGCCGTGCGGATCTCGAGCAGGGACGTCGGGTCACCGCCCGTCTTGCGGACCCCGGGAAGCCGGTTGACCACCGGGATCGAGGGCAGGGCCGCCCGCAGCAGCACGGTGGCGACCACCTCAGGCCCCCAGCATCATCTGGCCGCACACGCGGACCACGTTGCCGGTCACCGCCGTCGACGCGGGGTTGGCGAACCAGGCGATGGCCTCGGCGACGTCGACCGGCAGCCCGCCCTGGCTCATCGCGTTGAGGCGACGTCCGATCTCGCGCGTCGCGAAGGGCACGGCCGCAGTCATCTTGGTCTCGATGAATCCCGGAGCGACGGCGTTGACGGTGATGCCGTGGTCCAGGACCGCTGCGAGCGAGTCGACCAGCCCGATGATCCCGGCCTTCGACGTGGCGTAGTTGGTCTGACCGAGGTTGCCCGCGATCCCGGCGATCGAGGCGACCCCGATGATGCGGCCGTTGTCGTGGACGAGCCCCTGGGCCAGCAGTTCGCCGGTGATGCGCTCGGGGGCGACCAGGTTGACGCCGATGACCGAGCTCCAGCGGTCGACGTCCATGTTGGCGAGCCGCTTGTCGCGGGTGATGCCGGCGTTGTGCACGACCAGGTCGACCCCGCCGTGAGCGCGGGTGAGGTGCTGGGCGATCCGCTGGGGGGCGTCCTTCGCCGTGATGTCGAGGGTGAGGTAGTCGCTGTCGAGCTCGTTGGTCAGGCGGATCAGATCGTCGGCCGCCTGCGGCACGTCGACGCCGACCACGGTCGCGCCGTCGCGCGCGAGCACCCGCGCGATCTGCTCGCCGATGCCGCGGGCCGCCCCGGTGACCAGGGCGAGCTTGCCCACCAGCGGCCGCTGCCAGTCGGGTGCCTCGGCCGGCTCCTTCTCGGACGTGCCGATCCTGATCACCTGCCCCGAGACGTACGCCGACTTCGGCGACAGCAGGAAGCCGAGCGTCGACCCGATCGCCGCCTCGGCACCCCGGGCGACGTAGACCAGCTGCGAGGTGCCGCCGCGGCCCACCTCCTTGCCGAGGCTGCGCGTGAAGCCCTCCAGCGCGCGCTGCGCGATCCGCTCCGCTCCGGTGGTGTGCTCCGGCGGCGTCGCGAGCACCACCAGGCGGGGGCAGGTCTGCAGACTGCGCATCAGCGGGGCGAAGAAGTCGCGCAGCGCCACCAGCTGCATCGGCTCGGTGATCCCGGACGCGTCGAAGACCAGCCCCTTGTAGCGGGCGCTCGTGTCCGCGGCGGTGGTGCGCTCGACGGACAGGCTGTCGAGGAGAGCCGGCAGGTGCTCCACGAGGCGTCCGTCACCGCCGACGACGACGGTCCCGTCCACCAGCGGCGCCCCCGCGACGTACCGCTCGAGCCGCACGGGATCGGGCAGGCCCAGGTTCTTCACCAGCAGCCGGCCGACGGACGAGGACGCGAAGTCCTGGTAGCGGTCGCTCATGGCCCCTCATGTAACTCGATGTGCAACTGAGCGTCCACTTTTCGTGACGTGGCGCTCATTCCGTTGGGCCTTCGGGCCCGTGCAGCCAGGATAGGAGCATGAGCAGCCAGACCCCCGCGCGGCAGCGCGTCGCCGTGCTCGGCGGCAACCGCATCCCGTTCGCCCGATCCAACACGGCGTACGCCGACGCCTCCAACCAGGAGATGCTGATCGCGGCCCTCGACGGCCTGGTGACCCGCTTCGGGCTCGAGGGCGAGCGGCTCGGCGAGGTCGTCGCCGGTGCGGTGCTGAAGCACTCCCGCGACTTCAACCTGACCCGCGAGTCGGTGCTGGGCTCCAAGCTCGCGGCCGAGACCCCGGCCACCGACATCCAGCAGGCCTGCGGCACCGGGCTGCAGGCGGCGGCGATCGTGGCCGACAAGATCGCGCTCGGGATCATCGAGGCCGGCATCGCGGGGGGTGCCGACACCACCTCCGACGCACCGGTCGCCATCAGCGACCGGCTGCGCAAGAAGCTGATGAAGGTCAACGCCGCCCGGGACACGCGGTCCCGGCTCGCGGCCCTCGCCCGGATCCGGCCCGGCGACATCGGGCTGTCGATCCCGCAGAACGGCGAGCCCCGCACGCGGTTGTCGATGGGTGAGCACGCCGCCCTGACGGCCCTGGAGTGGCGGATCGGCCGGGAGGAGCAGGACGAGCTGGCCGCCCTGTCGCACCAGCACCTGGCGGCGGCGTACGACGCCGGGTTCCTCGACGACCAGATCACGCCGTTCCGCGGCCTCGAGCGCGACTCCAACCTGCGGCCCGACTCCACAGCCGAGAATCTGGCGAAGCTCAAGCCGGTCTTCGGCCGGGGCGAGAGTGCGACCATGACCGCCGGCAACTCGACCCCGCTGACCGACGGAGCGTCGACGGTGCTGCTGGGCTCGGAGGCGTGGGCCGCCGACCGTGGACTCGAGCCGCTGGCGTTCCTGGTCGACCACGAGACCGCGGCCGTCGACTTCGTGCACGGCAACGAGGGCCTTCTGATGGCCCCGGCGTACGCCGTGCCGCGGCTGCTGGCTCGCCACGGGCTCGCCCTGCAGGACTTCGACTTCTACGAGATGCACGAGGCGTTCGCGTCGCAGGTGCTCAGCACCCTGAAGGCGTGGGACGACCCGGTGTTCTGCAAGGAGCGCCTCGGCCTCGACTCGGTGCTCGGCGAGATCGACCGCTCGAGGCTCAACGTCAACGGCTCGTCGCTGGCCGCGGGTCACCCGTTCGCCGCGACCGGTGGCCGGATCCTCAACGTCGCCGCCAAGCTGCTCGCCCAGCGGGGCTCCGGGCGGGCCCTGATCTCCATCTGCGCCGCCGGCGGCCAGGGAGTCACCGCGATCCTGGAGCGCTGACCGCCATCGCGTCGTCCGTGTTCTCCGGGGCTCAGCCCTGGGCCATCGCCAGGGCCGAGGTGAGCAGCAACGCCTTGACCTGCTCGGCGCCGATCCGCCCCACGTGGGGGATGCCGGGAGCCGCTTCGTCGATCACCAGGCCGACCCGCGCGAGCTGCAGGCCGCCGAGCCCCGTGGCGTACAGCGTGTTCGCCAGCAGGACCGGGTCGGAGACCGCGAAGTCGCCGCTCCGGGCGCCGGCCTCGAGCGCACGTCGTACGACGGCGAGGCACGAGGCGATCGCACGCCCGAGCCGGAGCATCGCACCCTCGGAGATCTCGTCGAACAGCTCCGTGCCGGTGCGCCGCATCAAGCTGTGGGCACAGTCGACGAACGCCGGATGGCCCACGCCGTAGTCGACGAACGCGGAGACGATCGCGGCGAGCTGCTCGCGTGGCTCGCGCCGCGACTCGGCGGCCTCGGTCAGGGCCGTGCCGAGCTCGTCGAGGTAGCCGACGATTGCCAGCGCGAACAGCTCCTCCTTGCCGGTGAAGTGCCGGTAGACGATCGCGCGGTTGATACCGACCGCGCGGGCGATGTCCTCGATCTGGGCCTCGGCGACGCCGCGCTGGTCGAAGAGCGTGCGGGTGGCGGCGAGGATCGCCGACTCGCGGGCCCGTCGGCGTGCGGCGGTCGAGGTGCGTCGTGCCTCCGGCATCTGCGCACGAGGCGTGGTGGACATGACCGCATCGTACGACGCCTGCAACTCCGAGTTGCACGAGTGTGACGTTCACTCCTGGAGCGGCGTCCGGTGAGCAACGACACCGCCCGGGTTTGGTGGGAGGTCCGCAACTCCGTCACCGCGACCCGGGACACTGACGGCATGAGGATCCGGATCCTGCAGTACGTCGTGATCGCCCTGCTCGGGGTGGCGCTCGTGGTGACGAGCATCGGCTGGTACCTCAGTGCCCACCCCGGCGGCGTGCGCTTCGAGTCGTGCCACTGGGAGGGGGAGAACCTCGTGCTCGGCTACGTCTACGGCTCCGGTGACACCGTCAGCACGATGGTGCACCCCGACAACGACCACGTCGTCGCGCAGCTGCGGGTCGACCCGGCCGAGGGCGCGCAGACCATGCAGGCGCTGACCGGCGAGGCGACGTATCCGGTCTCCGGCGGCCCGGTGCCCGTGGAGTACCCGAACGGCGCCGAGCTCAACTGCCCGGCCCGCGGCTGAGGTGTCCTTCGGGTCCGAGTGCGTCGAAGCGCTCGCCCAGCGCCTGCGCGAGCTCGGCTGGATCACCGAGCTGTGGGTCGCGGGCTCCCTCGCCACCGGCGACTACGTGCCAGGCGTCAGCGACCTCGACCTGGTCGCACTCGTCGCCGGCAGTCTCACCGCCGAGCGCCGGGACGTGATCGTGGCGACCCACAGGGAACTGGACTCCGGGATCGCCGACGGCGCCGACCTGGGCTGTCAGTACGTCGAGGCGGGCCGGCTGGGCGAGCACGACGTCAGCCACCCGACATGGACCCATGGGTCGATCGTCGATCGGATCCTCTCGGGCGTCACCCGGGTCGAGCTGGCACGGCACGGCTACGCCGTCCTCGGCCGACCACCGTCCGAGGTGCTGCCACCCGTGACCGACGACAACGTGCGCGAGGCCGCGCGAGCCGAGATCTGCGGCTACTGGGCGTGGGCGTCGCGACGACCGCTGATGTGGCTGAGCCCGGTCATCGCCGATCTCGGCCTCACCTCGATGGCGCGCGGTCGTCACGCGCTGGCGGCCGGAAGTCTGCTGACCAAGAGTGAGGCGATCGAACAGACGGCGGCGCCGGACTGGCTCATCGAACAGCTCCGGGCGCGGCGCCGCGGGGAGGAGGTCGGGTCTCCTCGGGTGCGCGCCGGCTGGATCTCCTGGCGCGACGTACGACGTACGGCCACGGCAGCCCGCCGGGCACAGACCTGCCTCAGACGAAGCGCTTGAGCACGTCGAGGGACTCGGTCGGGACGCTGACCGAGATGCCTTGGCCGATCACCTTCAGCCGCCAGGTCTCGCCGTCGCGCACCATCTTGGCGAACATGAACCCCGTGCGCGGCACACCCTCGGTGAGGGTGAACCGCGCGATCTCGACCCCGTCGGCACCGGAGAGTCGGCAGTACGCGTTGCGCACCCACTCGAGGCTGTGGCCCTGGTAGCTGCTGACCAGGAACAGCATCGTGTCGACGCGTGGGTAGACCTTCGCGAGGTCGACGGTGATCTGCTCGTCGTCTCCCTCGCCGCGTCCGCTGATGTTGTCGCCGAGGTGCAGCACCGAGCCGTCGCGGGTCTCTAGATGGTTGAAGAAGGCGAGGTCGAACAGCTGGTCGCCGGCATACTGGATCGCCGAGGCGTCGAGGTCGACGTCGGGGGTGTTGCTGCCCGAAAGAGCGCCCGCTCCGGTCCGCTTGTCCCAGCCCAGCCCCATGGTCAGCCGGTCCAGCGACGTCCCGTCGTCGTGGGTCAGTGCCAGCTCGTCGCCGCGGTTCAGCTCGATCACGCCTGCGAACCTACCCGCCGAGGTGGGAGTTCTCCCGGGCCGAGGTGGGAGTTCTCCGCTCCGGGCGCGGGAGAACTCCCACTTCGGCGGCGGACATTTCCCACTTCGGCGGCGGACTTCTCCCACTTGGGCGGCTTGGCGCGGTAGTCAGGCTTCTGACAGGAAGGGGCTCGCATGCTGGCTCGTGTGGTGGCAGGCAGCAGGGAGGTGGCCCATCGCGGACCGCTTGCGGCCCGACGACCGGTCGTGGCCGCGGCGGCGGCGCTCCTGTCGGTGACCTTCCTGCTCACGGCCTGCGGCACCACGAGCTCGGCGTCGGCGGGGTCGACCACTGCCACTGCACCGGCGACCACGGGGGCCATCACATCCAGCCCGGCGACACCCGTGAGGGCCGCTCCGCCGTTCCGACACCGGATCCCGGGCATGCCACCCGTGATCGACAACGACGTCTACTCGCAGACCCGAGCCGGGATGCTGTCTCCACGAGTGCGGCGTGATCCCGACTACCTGTACGTTCCCGACTCTCAGGGGTCGACGGTCACAGTGATCAACCAACGGACCCACCGGATCGTGAGAGTCATCCCGGCGGGCTACCTGAGCCAGCACGTCGTCCCGTCCTACGACCTGCGGACCCTGATCACGAACTCGAGCTACGCCGACGAGCTGGTGGAGATCGACCCGCGCACCGCTCGCAGGACGCGAGTGATCCCGATGCCCCGCCCGTACAACCTCTACTTCACCCCCGACGGCAAGACGGCCGTGGTGATGATCGAGCAGCACAACACCATCCGCTTCGCCAATGCCCGTACGTTCCGCACGATCAAGAACGTGAGGTATCCGGGGTGTCTCGGACCCAACCACGCCGACTTCTCCGGCAACGGCCGCTTCTTCGTGGTCACCTGCGAGTTCTCCGGCGAGCTGCTGAAGGTGAGCACGTTGGGTCGTCGGGTCGAAGGCGTCCTCCACCTCGACCCCCATCCCACCGCGCGGCACGCGGCACCGATGACCATGGGCCGCAGCGTCCCTCAGGACGTGCGGCTCTCCCCGGACGGGAGGACCTTCTACGTCGCGGACATGGGCACGAACGAGGTGCGCCTCATCGACGCCCGTACCTTCCGACAGCGCCGCACCATCGGGCTCCCGCGGATGCCGCACGGCCTGTACCCGAGCCGCAACGGGAAGGACCTCTACATCTCCGACCGAGGTGCCGGAAAGGTCAGCGTGCTCGACTTCGCCAGCAACCGGATCGTCGACACCTGGACGATCCCGGGAGGTGGCAGCCCGGACATGGGTGGGGTCTCGGCGGACGGAAGGACCTTGTGGCTCTCCGGACGCAATGACGGGGTCGTCTACGGCTTCGACACCAGGACCGGAAAGCTGATCGCGAAGATCCCGGTGGGCGGGAGCCCGCATGGGATCGCCGTCTGGCCGCAGCCCGGGCGCTACTCGTTGGGTCACACCGGGAACATGCGGTGAGGTGTCGCCTCCTCCTGTCGCTCGTGCTGCTGGGGCCGGCGCTGGCGGGGTGTGGCGGCCACTCGTCGGCTCCGGGGCCGACCGCAGCAGCGGTCACGCCCCCGGCGTTCGCCCCCTCCGCACGCGTCCGGCGTGACCTGCACGTAGCCGGCGTACGCCTGATGAAGTGGCGGCTCCCGTACCCGGTGGCACGGGCAGCGATGATCGAGACCGGACGTGACTCGCTGATCCTGGCCGGCGGACTCCTGACCGGCGACCGATCGACCGGCCGCGCGCTGCTCGTCCACCCGACGTCCGGACGCGCGAGGTCGCTGCCCTCGCTCGCGGTGCCGGTCCACGACACGGCCGGAGGCGTGGTGGGCGGGGCACCGACCCTGGTGGGAGGCGGAAACAGCACGGAGCAGTCGGTCGTGCAGTCCCTGAGTCATCGACGCTGGCTTCCGGTCGACAACCTGCCAACCTCTCGTTCCGACCTCGGCGTCGTGGAGTGGCGGGGCCACCCCTACGTGATGGGTGGCTACGACGGCGCAACCATGCCGAGGACGATCCTCCGACTCTCACCGCAGGGACGCCCACGTCCCGTGGGAAGCCTCCTCCAGGGCGTCCGGTACGCCGCCTCGGCGAGGATCCACTCGGATGCCTACGTGCTCGGCGGAGAGCGTGACGGTCGTGAGGTCGACGACATCCAGCGGGTCGACCTCAAGACCGGGCGCACCCGACCAGCCGGGCACCTCCCCGTGCCACTCGGCCACGCCACGGCCGTGACGGTCGGCGATCGCATCCTCCTCATGGGTGGACGGGTGACCCCCGATCGGCAGACCGGCGAGATGTGGTGGTACGACCCCGGCACCGGAAGCTTCCGGCGTGCCGGACGGCTCCCCTTCCCGGTGAGCGACGCCGCTGTCGCCTCGCTCGGGCGACGCATCTGGCTCCTGGGTGGGGAGATCCCGCAGACGACAGACCGGGTGGTCGAGGTGACGCTCCGGTGACCGACAGTCCAGTCAGGTGGCGGACAGGGTCGGGGGCCTACTACTGGTGACATGAGGACGGCTCCCATGAGGCCACATCCCCACAGCCGGGTGAGGGTTGCCCGGGGTGCTGCCCGAGCCGCCGGGGCCTTCTCGCGCCGCGTGCGGGGTGGGTCGGGACTGGTGATCGGTGGCCGAGTCCTGCTGGCGGTCGAGCCGAGGGCGGTCGCCGAGCTGAGCCGCGGACGGGACATCACCCTGGTCAGCGGAACGAACGGAAAGAGCACGACGACTGCTCTCACCGTGGCCGCCCTCGGCCACCGGCCTCCGGTGGCGACGAACGGGGACGGCGCCAACACGGCTCACGCGCTGGCCGGTGTGCTGGGCTCGACCGACGCCGGGCGGTTGGTGCTCGAGGTGGACGAGGACTGGCTTCCGTGGACGATCGGGGAAACCTGTCCGCGGGCGGTCGTGCTCACGAACCTCTCGCGCGACCAGCTGACCCGCCACCACGAGGTCGCCACGGTGGCCGCTGCGTGGCGGAGCGGGCTGGCCGGCGTACCCCTGGTGATCGCCAATGCGGACGATCCCGCCGTCGTGTGGTCGGCGCTGGCCGGCTGCAAGCAGACGTGGGTGGCTGCCGGGGCACGCTGGACGGCCGACTCGCTGGTGTGTCCTGCGTGCGCCGGCCGGTGCGTCCGGTCGGGGTCCGACTGGGCGTGCCGCTCCTGCGATCTCCACAGACCCGACCCGGACTGGTGGCTCGAGGGCCAGGTGCTTCGCAACGCCACCACCGAGGTCCCGCTGGTGCTCAACCTCCCCGGACGGTTCAACGTCGCGAACGCGGCCCTGGCCGTCGCCGCGGCGCACCACACCGGGTCGGTGTCGGCCCCGGACGCGGCCGATCGGCTGGGCGCGGTCCAATCCGTCGCCGGCCGCTTCGAGCGGATCCGCTTCCGCGGGCACGACCTGCGGATCATGCTGGCCAAGAACCCCGCGGGGTGGGTGGAGCTGCTCGACCTGATGGCCGGGGAGCGCCATCCACTCGTGCTCGTGCTGAACGCGGAAGGCGTCGACGGGCGCGACTCGTCCTGGATCTACGACGTGTCGTTCGTCCCGTTGCGCGGGCGCACGGTCGTCGTACAAGGCCGTCGAGCCACCGATCTCCTGGTCCGGCTCGAGCACGACGGAGTCGCCGCGACGCACATGCCCGGTCCGCTGGCCGCGGCCTTGTGGGAGCTGCCTGCGGGCCGGGTCGACGTCGTGGGCAACTACACGGCCTTCCGCAGCACTGTTCGGGAGGTTCGTCGTGATTGACGAGATCGGCATCGTCCTGGTCTATCCGGAGCTGCTCGGCACCTACGGGGACCGCGGCAACGCCCTCGCGCTGATGCACCGAGCTGCCGGGCGCGGTGTGGTCTCACGCCTCATCCCGGCCGC
This sequence comes from Nocardioides sp., assembly GCA_025924815.1. GTDB lineage: Bacteria > Actinomycetota > Actinomycetes > Propionibacteriales > Nocardioidaceae > Nocardioides. The sequence continues at coordinate 5,399 of JAICHQ010000013.1, read as the reverse complement.
CGTCGAGGAGCCCCTTCCGCGCTACGGCGACATCTACCTGCTCGGCGGCGGTGAGGACTCCGCGCAACGACTGGCTGCGCGCTCCCTGCTCGCCGACCATGCTGCCCACGCGATCCTCGGCAGCCGCCCCTGTCTCGCCGTCTGTGCCGGGTTCCAGATCCTGGCGCAACAGTTCGAGGACGCCGACGGGCGGCCGCAGCCGGGGCTCGGACTGCTCGACGTCACGTGCGGCCGGCTCGCCCTTCGTGCGGTGGGCGAGGTCGTCACCGAGCCGCTGAACCTGCCGGACGTGCCGACGCTGACGGGCTTCGAGAACCACCGAGGCACCGCGGTGCTCGGACCACAGGCCCGTCCACTCGGACGGGTGATCGCCGGGGTCGGCAACGGCGAGCACCGCTGGGACGGTGCCGTTCAAGGCGCCACATTGGCGACGTACCTGCACGGGCCGGTGCTGGTCAGGAACCCGGCGCTGGCCGATCACCTCCTTGCCTCGGCGATCGGCGAGCTGCCGCCCTATCGGGACGACGACGTGGAACGCCTGCGAACCGAACGCCTGGACGCCGCCGACCCACGGCGCCATCGGACCCGTCGGCTGCTGCTCGGCCGCTGGGCGGCGTGACGGCCGGGCTCCGAGGGACGGCGAGGTCACCCTCAGCCCCGGCTGCCTCGCCTGGTCACGTCGCCGTTCCGGTCACCCAGTGATCGGCCAGGGGCCCGACCGCAAGCCCGTCCGAGGTCCATCGGTCGAGCAGCCGATAGCTGGCGGTCAGGGTGTCGGTCCACGAGCCAGGAGCCGACATGCGATCGGAGTCGTGCAGCAGGACCGTGCCTCCCGGGCGTGTCTGCTTCAGGACGGTGGCCTCGATGCTGTCCGCCGTCGCCGCGCTTCGCCAGTCGCGTCCCCACGCCGACCAGAGCACGAGGTGCAGGCCCGCCGCTGTGGCACCGGCCACGGCCCGCCGCGTCAGCCAACCGTACGGCGGTCGGTACCAGCGGACCGACGCGTCGGTGAGGCTTTCGACCAGCCCTCGTGTCCGCGCGATCTCCTCGCCCATCCGATCCGGGCCCCTCAGGACCGTCGGGGTGTGGTCCCACCCGTGGATGCCGATCTCATGCCCCTGCGCGACCATCTCGCGAAGAAGTCCACCGTCCGCGATGTGCTTCCCGATCACGAAGAAGGTCGCTCGAACCTGAAACCTGGCGAGGAGCTCCAGGAAGTGTGGTGTCGAGGCGGGATCGGGGCCGTCGTCATAGGTCAGCGCAACATGTGCGGCATCGGAGATTCCCGAGAGGTCTGGAGTCAGCACGGCCGGTGTGAGCCGCCGTCGAACGACCCCGACCGAGGCCAAGGTGGGCACGGGCGGGCAGGTCGCGGGACCCGGCGGGTCCGACGGGCTCCTCGGCCGGGTCATGCGGCCGCCACCGGTCCGAGTGAGCGGCCGCCCGGAAGCAGGTCGGTGATCGTGGCCAGGCAGTCGTCGGCCAGGTCAGGCAGCCCACGGCATCGACCGCCCGTCAGAGCCTCGCTCAGGGCCGCCGTCAGCTGCGGTACGTCCTCCACGTAGGGCACCAGTCCGGCCTGGTCGAGGCCGAGCGCGTTCGTGAGCCCGTGCCCGGGGATGGGGCGATAGGTCAGGGTCGGCGTCTTGACCGCCAACGCTTCCAGCGAGCTCATGCCCCCGGCGTTCTGGATCACGCAGTCGGCATTCGCCATCAGCGCCCGGAGGTCCGATCGCCATCCCAGAGCGATCGCTCCGGGGAGCTTCGCGAGCCGGCGAAGGAGCCTGTCGTTGTGCCCACAGGCGACGACGGGGGTCATCAGGCCCGTGGAGAGCACGTCCGTGGCCGTGTGCTCCAGCTGACCGATCCCGTGCGACCCCCCGACGATCAGGGCAACGGGACGGTCTGCGGGCCACGGAGGGGACCAGTCGCCGTGGATCGCGGGCCCGGCGACGCTGGGGACGACGGGGTTGACCACCACGACCGGGGCGCCCAGGGCGCGAACCTGCGCAGCCGCGACCTCATGGATGGCCAGGTGGAGGTCGATGCCCGCGCTGACCCAGAAGCGATGGACCGATGCGTCGGTGAGATAGGTGACCACGGGGGCGTCCAACTGCCCGCCTGCCCTGGCCGAGCCCAGAACCTGGCTGGCGAAGGGGTGCGTCGAGATGACAAGGTCCGCACGGGAGACCTCCCGAACCGCGCGTGCGCCCAACAGGGTCAGCAACGAGCGCCCCGTGCGGCTTGCGCGGTTGTCCGCGTCGAGCCGGGTGTACGTGGCCCGCCAGGTGGCCGGGAAGGTCTCCAGCTGTCGAAAGTAGGCCCAGCGCAGAATCTGTCCGGCCCGACAGGCCAGGAGACCCGCGATGTCGTGCTCGATCACGTGTACCCCGGTGCCGAGGACTCGCGTGGCCAGTTCCCGCGCGACGGCGTCATGTCCGGCGCCGTAGCTGCCTGACACCACCGCGACGGTGGGCCGTGAGTCCGGTTGCATGGCCGAACTGTCGCGGATCCTGCATGCACCTAACCTGACCGGCGAGACCGAGGGTGCCCGGTCAGGTCATCGGCAGGCGACGACATGCACGGTGGGCGCCATGAACGATCAGGTTCGCATCCACGTACCGACGCATCCATCGCCTCACTGCTGCACCAGGACCTCGCACATCGTTGTACACACCGTGGTGTCCCCGTGACGACCATCAGCGCGATCTGAGCCGGCACCCCTGAACGTCGGGCCGAGCGGAGGATGGGGGAGGACGTCCGTCCTCGCCGGATCGCTCGCGGTTGCTTCCGGCTGCCGTTCGTGCACGACCGGCCCTACACCGACGAGGGCGGCCTGCTGCGACTGCACGAGCTGGTCAGGTCGGCATTGCTGAGCGGGCTGGTACTGCTGCTCGTCGTGGCCCTTGCGCCGCTGCTGCGTCGTGGTCGTCGCGACGCGGTGACGGTGGCCGCGGCGGCCATGCTCGTCACCGCCGTCGTCGGTGTTGTCGGAGGTGGGTACTACTGGACGCACCAACCTGATCGGCGTGGAGCCTGCGACCTGTGTGCTGGTCGGGCGCGTGGCCGGCGCCGTCTCGTGGCCGTTCCTGCTCGGCGTCGTCGTAGCCGTCGCCGCGAGCCCGAGCGTCACTGGCGCCGAGGTGGCGATCGCCGCGACCCACGGGGACCGAGCGGAACCAGCGAGGTCGGCTCGCTGAGCGCCTGGCTCGACGCGGCACGGTGCCCGGGGGACAGCGCTGTCGTCCTGTGCGGCGAGGCTTCGGTCTTCGAGACGACGAAGCTCCGTCCGGCCTACCCCTATCTGTGGACGCTGCCCCAACGCATCCTCGATCCGCATCTCACGCACTTGGTGCACACCCTGGATCGCAGGCGGGCTCCCACGTTCGTGGTGGTCCGCTCGTCCCTGGACTCGTGGCGACAGGACCCCCACGGCCGTCTCCGGGGCATCCTGGACCGGCGCTACCGGCTCGTCGCGGATATCGGCGGCGACTTGGTCTACCTCCGACGGGGTGAACCGCGATCCACCACGGGCGCCCGCCTCTGCACCCGCGCAGCATCAGGTGCCGACACGCCCGTCCGTCGTCATCCGGCGCAGCGGAACCCGCAGGTCGAACCGACCGCCCGGACCCGGTCTCGCCACCAGGTCGGCTCCTACCGCGCGGGCCATCCGCCGCGCCAGGGGAAGGCCGAGCCCTGACCCGTCCGGGCGTGTTGAGTGCCCCGGTTCGAAGACCGCCTCCAGCTGGTCGGCCGGCACGCCCCGACCCTCGTCCACGACGCTCACCACGACGTGGCCCGGCTCACGGGTGACCTCGAGCCGCACCTCGCCGGCTCCGTGACGCTCCGCGTTCTCGATCAGCGGCTGCATGGCCGCAACCAACAACGGGGTCGGAGCCGACACGAGCAGGTGGTCGAGATCGGTCGGCGGCTGGTCGAGGGCAGCCATCAGGTCCCCGACCCGCGAGACCTGTCGGTGGTCGGTGTGCGCCCGGGCGACCGCGAGCATGGTGTCGATCGCCGAACGCATCCGCAACGCGGCGTCGCGGATCGCGTCGAGGGCCGCCACCTGCTCGCCGGCTGCAGCGTCACGTCCCAGGTCGGCTTCGGCCAGCACGATCGCGAGTGGGGTGCGGAGCTCGTGGGCGATCTCGTCGGTGAGCTGACGCTCGGTCGACAGGGCATCCGCGATCCGGTCCAGCATCGAGTCCAGGGTCCGCCCGAGGTGGGCGATCTCGTCACCCGACGGCCCTGGGTTGAACCGTGCTCCCAGGTCGTGCTCCCGCCACTCGTCAGCCGTGTCGGCCATGGCTCGGACACGCCGGAGCGAGCGGCGTGCGGCGATCCAGGCAGCCGTGGTGGCCAGGACCACGGTGGCCGCTGCCAGTGCGAGCGTCAGCCACAGAGAGTGCCGCTCCGACCCTTCGTAGGGGCCGAGGTCCTCGGTGACGACGACCGTGGCGACTCGTACGCCGTTTCGGACGACCGGTTGGGCGAGCAGGGCCAGGTCCTCGTCGGCGACTCGGCGGACCTTGGTCGATGACGCGAGCGCATGGACGTCGTCGCTGTAGCGGTCGTTCGACTGCGGGAGCCGTCCTGCCACGAGGTTGCCGTCGACGTCGAAGATCCAGGAGCTCTGCTGGAGCAGGGTCGATCCCTGTTCCCGCACCTCGATCCCGGTCGCGGTCGCCCGTACGGAGGTGGATGCCGCTGCTGCACGGTCGGCCAGCCGGGCGCGCACGGTGGCCTGGTTCGTCTGCGCGAGAAGGACCTGGACACCGGCAACCAGAAGGGCCGAGGTCAGGGTGGCTACCAGGAGCGACGTGATCGCCAAGCGGGCCGGAAGGGAGTGGACCATCATTGCCAGCGGTAGCCGACACCCCGCAGCGTGGTGATCGCACCGCCGCCCACGTCATCGAGCTTCCGCCGGAGCCTCCGCACGTAGGAGTCGAGCGTGTTGTCGCTGACCAGACCCCCCATCGGCCACGCTGCCGCGACGAGCGCGCGTCGGCGTACCACCTGCCCTCGATCTCTCATGAGACGCCCCAGCAGGCGGAACTCCGTCGGAGTGAGGGCCACCTCGCGGGTCCCGAGCGTGAGCGCGTGCCGCGCACTGTCCAGCAGGGGTTGGTCCGTGGTGACCGGAGAGACGGGGGTGCTTCGTCGCAGCAGCGCCGCCACGCGCACCCGGAGCTCCTCCAGCTCGAACGGCTTGCTGAGGTAGTCGTCGCCGCCGGCCTCGAACCCCGCGACCTTGTCGTGCAGTCCGTCGCGGGCGGTCAGGAACAGGACCGGAGCATCGATGCCGCCCGCCCGGAGGGCCAGGCAGAGATCGCGGCCGTCCCCGTCCGGAAGTCCGATGTCCAGGATCAGCAAGGAGAGTGGCGTCGCCCGGAACG